>NZ_VTDU01000017.1:0-55836 GCF_035615615.1 Acinetobacter sp. MD2(2019)
ACCCAACATTAAGCACTATCGTAACGTAATAGATCTCTTTAAAGGGTTGTTTTTGTATTTTATGTCGTAGTTTTTGTTGTGCCACCCATGCCGCCGGCCAACCACCCAACAACGCAAACAAATGCAAACTTTGTTCTTTGACCCGCCACTGATGCTGTTGCGCTGCCTGTTTATCTTTCATATACAGCAAATAGGTACAGCCATTAATAGCGCAGAAAATTGCTAAATACAGTAGCGGTATTTTTTGAACGGCCGTTAAAGCCAGCCAAAAGATAAGATAGACCGTAATAAAGATGGGCATAAAACTCAAATGCGCGGTTTGATTGTGCGGTTGAGTGTGCGTTTTTGGCTTAAATTTCTCTTGCCTCTGACGCTTAACATACGCCACTTGCGTTGCGCGAAAGCGCCCTTGTGAATCGACAATCACCAAATAATCTAAGGCACAGCCCACAATTGGTCGTGGGCCACGCTGGGCAAAATCTTTAATATGGATAAAGACTTTGCCTTTTTTCGTGTCTTGCGGTTGAACAAAGCCGTAGCCTTGTTCATCAAACCATTCGACTAAATGTCCCTGATCGCGCATTAATTATACAAGCGGTGCCACATTAGCCAAGCGGTTCAGCAACATTTCACGCATTTGTGTTGGATCTTTTAAGAAAACGTTATCGCCACCGCGACCACCCAAACGGTTTAAACGCGCCACATTTAAACGTAAGAACCAGAAACGACAGGCAGCCATCGCCAAATAAATATTTAAACAGGCTTGCTCATCTTCAGTTAAGGCACGCACTTTTTGGTACGCTGCCAAATACGCGTTCACGCGCTCTGCATCTAAGGTTACCGCAGGATATTGGGTACAAAAATCATTAATGGTAATAGCGATATCAAACAATAATTCATCGAAATTCAGTTCAAAGAAATCTAAAATTCCAGTTAAGGTATCTTGTTGATATAACGTGTTGTCTCTAAATAAATCGGAATGAATCCAACCTTGTGGACGGTTTGGATGCTGCGCACGATAGGCTTCAAAAATTGTATACACCTGTTGTTTGAGTGCCGCATCTTTGGTGTCCATTTCATCTTGCAACAATTCACCAATGTCTGTCCAATACACATGACCACGGCTATTTTCGCGTTGAATCGGACAATCTGCCAAGCTAACATGTAATTGCGCTTGTGCAGCAGCAATGGCTTCAACCTGTGCAACCGTAGTCACTTCTGGATGCTCACCCCACACTCGCGGTGCAATTTGCGCCGGTTTGCCCACCAAATAATGAATGGCTTTGCCACTATGCATTAATGGTGCAGCAACAGGAACACCGACTTCGGCCAAACGTTGTAATGCCGGAATAATTTCGCCTGCACTTTGTTCGGTTTCATTTTCAAACACAGTCAGCACATACTGCTGCCCGTCTGCACAAATGATAAAATAGTTGGTATTCTGAATACCGCCTTGAATAGGCACCAATGCTTCGACCTCCAAATTATAGGCTGCGGCAAAGGGCTGGACTTGATCTAAATTCAATGGCGTATAAACAGACATAGAAAACCTGCGTGAAACAAAATAAGTTTGATAGAATACAGTAAGTTGATCAAATTTAAAGCCCTTCACGGGAACTTTCTTTATATAAAACCATCGATCGGAAGCCATTATGCTTGCAAAACGAATCATTCCTTGCCTAGATGTTGATAATGGACGCGTTGTAAAAGGCGTACAGTTCCTTGATATTCGTGATGCTGGCGATCCTGTAGAAGTTGCACGTCGTTATAACGAGCAAGGTGCAGATGAAATTACCTTCTTAGATATCACCGCAACCCATCATGGCCGAGATACGACCTATCGTACAGTCGAACGCATGGCAGAAAGCGTGTTTGTTCCTTTAACTGTCGGTGGCGGTGTGCGTAAAGTAGAAGATATTCGCCTGCTTTTAAATGCTGGTGCAGACAAAGTCAGTATTAATTCTGCGGCAGTGTTTAATCCCGAATTTGTACAAGAAGCATCTCAACGTTTTGGGGCGCAGTGTATTGTGGTTGCCATTGATGCTAAAAAAACTGGCGATAATACATGGGAAATTTTCACCCATGGTGGACGCAAACCCACCGGTATTGATGCCATTGAATGGGCTGTTCAAATGGCAGACTATGGTGCTGGCGAACTTTTAATTACCAGTATGGATGCCGATGGCACCAAAGCCGGTTATGACCTTGCTTTAATGCGTGCCATTAATGACCGTGTCAATATTCCAACCATTGCCTCTGGTGGTGTTGGCAACTTACAACATTTAGCCGATGGCATTTTAGAAGGCAAAGCCGATGCCGTTTTAGCCGCCAGCATTTTCCACTTTGGACAACATACTATTCCGGAAGCCAAACAGTTCTTGGCGGCGCAAGGCATTGAAATGCGTTTGTAAGATAAAACCACAGCAGCACCAATCTTCAAGCCTTAATTAAATTTAAGTGGTTATTTTTTGGCTTGAACTTTCTTAATATTGCTGTAGAATTCACCGCACGTTGCCGGCATAGCTCAGTTGGTAGAGCAACTGACTTGTAATCAGTAGGTCCACAGTTCGAATCCGTGTGCCGGCACCATCAAATTCAAAAACTCCTAGATATTTTATCTAGGAGTTTTTTTATGGCTGATCTTCTCTAAGCCATGGCTTTCGGTAATAGACTTCGTTTAATATCTTTGCAATGCATCTAAAACGATAACACAGATAAGGAAGCGCAATGACACCCAAGGATATTTGCCTCGCACTGTTAATTATTCTGGCATGGGGCTTTAACTTTGTCGTCATTAAATTTGGCGTAGAAGACATTCCTCCGTTACTGTTGGCTTGCTTACGTTTTATTGCCGTGGCATTCCCTGCTATTTTCTTTATTAAGCGCCCTAAAGTCCCTTTTAAACTCATTTTTTTATATGCAAGCAGTCTTTTTTTCGCCCAGTTTGCACTGCTTTTTATTTCTATTCACTTGGGAATGCCTGCAGGATTGGCATCCTTACTTTTACAAGCCCAAGCTTTTTTTACCTTAATTTTAGGTGCATTGCTGCTATCTGATAAAATTCAACCACATCATTGGCTTGGTATTTTAATTGCCGCAGCTGGAATTTTCATTTTAGCCGATGCAAAAACGGCCAATACACAAATTAGCGTGGCATTGCTGCCATTATTATTGGTATTGGCAGCAGCCTTTGCATGGGCGATTGGTAATATTAGCAATAAAATTATTCTAAAAAACCATCGTGTAGACACCTTATCTTTAGTCGTTTGGGGTTCACTCATTCCCATTTTGCCTTTTTTTATCTGTTCTTGGCTCTTTGAAGGCAAAGTCGCAATTCTGCAAAGCCTGCAACATTTTCAATTACGTGACTTTTTCGTGATTGGGTATCTGGCATATATTGCCACCATTATTGGCACAAGTTTGTGGGGCTATTTGCTAAATAAATATGAAACGTGGCGCATTGCACCACTTACGCTACTGGTACCCGTGGTGGGTATTGTGACTGCGACCATCGTTCTGAATGAACATTTGTCGCTGCAACAAGGCTTAGGTGCAGCAGTGATTATCTTAGGTTTATGTGTGAATGTTTTTGGACGCAAATTCTTCAATTTCATTAAACAACAATTGGCCTAAATTAACGCTGCGCAGTAATTTGCACATAATCAATTAAGCCATCTTGGGCAAATTTTTTGCATAATTTGGCGGTCATTTTAATTTTCAAACCATCTAAACCCCTAAGTTGCTTAGGATTAAGTTGGCTGTGCACATAATTTGCAAAGCCTGAAAATACCGGTTGGGTCAAAACATCGATTTGTACATGGTTAAAACCGGCAGAAAAAAATTTTTCAATTAATCCCTGCTGATTGCTTAAATGCGCTAACTGAATGTCTGCCATTTTCAGCAAATAACGATATTGCCATTTTTTCCAAAACGGCGCATTTTTCCACGCATCGTTCAACTGTAAATAATGTACACCCAATCGCCCATTTGACGCCAAAAGGACTTGAATACTGGCTAAAAATTCAGGCATGGCATGATGATATAATGCATCAATGCATAAAATGACATTAAATGGCTGTGCAAATTGCTGCGGAGCTAAATTTAAAAAACTGCCCTGATGCAGCTGTTTTAGCGCAGTCAAACTGCTGTTTTGAATACGCGCAATACAGCTGGCTTGTAACTCTACTGCACTAATGTCGGCAAGTGAATAAGCATCTTGCCAAAGCTGTAAACTTGCCCCTTGGCCACAGCCAAGGTCAAGCAAGGTATCTTGTGCATTTAAATCAACCGCATTGGCCAAATGCCGAGCTAAGTTTTGACACGCTTGAGGATAACTCATTGATGAATGCCAAAAGCCTAGGTTACTCCATGCCAAGGCAGAAAAATCCCCCAACATTGCAGCCTGAATGGCATACTTATGTTTAGGGATTTTTCTTGATTGCAACCATTTAAACATGATGGCAAAACAGGCTTAGTAGCCAAGCTCTGGCGCAATTTCACTTTTAGGTTTAAGCCCAACAAATGGCAAAGGCGCACCTAAGTTTTTCGCAATTTGCATGGCTGAAGTTACGGCAGATTCTAAAATTGGCAAACCATCGCACGACCAAGAACCACAGAAATACACTTTGCGTCCCGGGACTTTTTGACGGCGCAACAATTCTTGGTTTAATTCTACCGTTTGCGAATTCACCACGGCACGGCTCAGCTTAACCGTTGAAATGACTTTTTTAGGATCGATTGGGGTTACCGGTCGCCACGTTTGGAACACTGGATTTTTGCCCACTAAACTGGGTTCAATGGCGTTCATCCACACGGTAAATTGCTGACGGGTAAATTTGCGATCCATCATATAACTTAATACACACCAATCTTTACGCTGCGGTGGCATAACGGTTGGGTCGGTATGAATCACCAAATCGCCTTCTTCGAAGCGGAATTGTTTCAACAATGCCAAGTCTTCAGCAAATTGAGATTTATTCATAAAATCTTCAATTTTATTGGTTGGTGTTGCCACAATCACGTGGTCAAACATTTGCTGTGTTCCCGCTGAATTCTCAACCAACACGCGTTCATCTTTCAGTTCGACATTGGTCACGGCTGAACCACTATGAATAGTAATTCCTTCAATTAACTTGTTCACAAATGCCGGTGTTCCGCCTTGCAAACGCAGCAGTTCATTGCCTTTGGTCAATTGGCTTAAAAACACCAACAAAGGTTTTGCTGGCCATTCACCAATGGTTTCTGGGTTACAGGTACAAATGGTGTAAAGCACAGGCATAACTGCGCCATTCCAAAATACTTCTTCAATTTCGTTTTTATTAATAAATTCGCTTAAAGTGATATTTTGGTTTTTCGACTTAAAGAAACGATGTAGCGCGGTTTTCAGTTGCAGCATACCTTTTACTAAACGCACGCCGTATTGCTGCAAACCTTTGCGGTTATTAATAATCGGGAAGTTACCAATTGGCGAACGCGAGGTGGTCAGCCAAGTTTCGGTTTTCTCTTCAAATAACCAACTACATGCCATAAAGGTACGTACAGGAAAGGTTTTAATCCCTAAATGGGTGGCTAAACTTAAGGTGTTTTTCCATAAATAGGGATTCATCACCCGCAATGGTGCATCAATCATCCCACCATCGAACTCAATGCTATGACTGTCCATACCGCGACCAGACAATGCTTCAAAAACCGTAACTTGGTGCCCTGCTTCTTTTAAAATTCTTGCGGCAGCAAGTCCAGCCATACCACTACCAATGACTGCTATTTCCAATGTCTTATCCACTTTTTAAAACATAATTTTTTTATTATGCGCGATTTATGCGGCAAACACCTTATTAAAAACTACCATAATGTGCCTGTTTTACATTCTTTTACACAGATGAATCGATTGATACCATTCTGAGCAAAATTATGCTGTGTCATCGTAGTGGATGCCATTTGTTTACTTATTCTGCTTGCAATAAACTATTGATGTACGCCACAGCCGCGGTTCGGTTTTCCACACATAGTTTTTCAAAAATGTGCTCTAAATGTTTATTGACTGTGCGTGGACTCAATTCCAATATTTCAGCAATATCTTTATTGGTTTTGCCTAAAATTAACCAATGCGAGACCTCGGCTTCTCGTTGAGTCAACTGTGGACAATACTTTAAAATATCCTCACAACTTAAGGCTTGGCTCAGCACTTTAATTTGCACCAAATAATTTTTTGCAGGATGTCGGGTCGGCTCAAATGGTGTCAGTAACGTCAGTTGCAACGGTTGTTGTGGCATAGAATAAACACAGCTCATCAGCTTTTTACTGTCTTTTTCGTGATGTAAATCTAAAAACCACTGTTTCAGCCCCGCTTCAAACCCTGCTCGATCGGGCAAATATTGCGTCAAAATGGCTTCGGCTTTGGCCGTTTTCCATGCAATTTTAGCCTCTAAATTTAAAGCTAAAATTGCAACTTCAGTCGCATCAATCACCTGTTTTTGTTGCTGCAATAATTTGGCATGTGCCAAATGGGTTTTAACTCTGGCCAACACTTCTTCAATGTTGAGTGGCTTGGTAACATAGTCAACACCACCGACTTGAAAACCTTTGACAATATGTTCAGTTTCAGACAAACCGGTCATAAAAACCACCGGAATAAACTGTGTGATTGGACTGGCTTTGAGTTGAGCACAGCTTTCAAAACCATCCATATGTGGCATATTGCCATCGAGCAGAATCATATCGGGTAAACAACGATGGGCAATTTCTATGGCGCTTAAACCATCGGTGGTCACCAAAACCCGATATCCTGCCCGATCTAAACTTTCATGCAATAAACCCAAATTTTCAGGCACATCATCGACAATTAACACCACCGATGCTTCAGACGGCACAGTCAAATCACTCATGTTTTAGATGTTCCTGAACTAAAATTTTGGCACGGTTTAAATCAAATCGTTGCACAGCCTCCGCAATCATTTGCCACAAGGTCTGCTGTTCGGGAAACAATTGCTGATTCTGCATTAAAGCGTGTTTTATACCACGAATATAGCCTTGCCCAATTAAATCGTTTAAATCGAGCAACGCGTCATGCACATTATTCGGTGATGCATATTCTATTAAGGCCGATGCAGGCGTGACTTTTTCTGCGGCAATATGAGGAATAGCTGTTTGCACAATTGGTGCAGGGATGTTCTGCTCGCGCGGCTGATCGACCCAAATCAGCCCAAGTTTATCGCCAATTTTATTCAACAATAAATTCAAGTCGATGGGTTTAAGCATAAAATCTTCACTCAGTACCGCATCTTGCGGGTTGATTTCACGCTCGTTGGCATTGGCAGAAATAATTAAAATCGGCACATTGGTAATATTGTTTTGTCTTAATAAGCGTGCCGTTTCCCATCCGCCCATCAGTGGCATATTCAAATCCATTAAAATTAAATCGGGCTGAAAAATTGGCACTTGGCGTAAACAATCGATACCAGATTCGGCTTCTTGAATCTGAAATCCTAAGGGCCGTAAAAAGTGCGCAATTAAACCGCGATCGACCGCTTCGTTATCGACCACCAAAATACGTTTGCTTTGCCCTACATAACCTGTAATGTGGTTGTTATATACATTTTGAATAGGATGAACCAATTCTTTGGACGGCAAATACAGCTTTAATTTAAACTGTGAACCGACATTTAATTGACTGTTTAAGGTTAATTGTCCGCCCAATAAATCGACCAGCAATTTTACAATGGGTAAGCCTAAACCTGTTCCGCCAAAGCCACTTTGGACAACATTACGCCCTCGTTCAAAAGGATTAAAGATGCGTTCTAAATCGTCTTCGGCAATGCCACAACCTGTATCGATAATCTCAAAATAAGCCGTTTGAAAACGATAATCGACCTTTAAAGTAATTGTGCCTGTGGTAGTAAATTTGAGTGCATTGCCCAATAAGTTAATCAACACCTGTTCTAGGCGTTTTTTATCGGTACGCACATAACTTGGCAAATGTTCACTAATTTGGCAGACAAAGTTCAAATGCTTTTGGGCAAATTGGGGACGGAACATCTGTACAATCTGCTCGATAAAATGCGGAAAATGAATATCCACCATATTTAATGAAATTTTTCCGGTTTCAATCCGCGCTAAATCTAATAAACCGTCAATCAGGGAGGTTAAATATTGACCACTTTGACTAATTACACCCAACGCTTTTTCTCCTTGTTCGGAAAAATGCTCTTGTTTATGCAGCAATTGGCTATAGCCTAAAATACTATTTAATGGCGTGCGCAATTCGTGGCTAATACCAATCACATAACGGCTTTTAGCTTCATTGGCTTTTTCAGCCTGAATTCGGGCATCTTGTAAATGTTGAGAGGTAATTTCATGCGCTGCAATTTCATCAATTAATAATTGGGTTTGTTGTTGGGTTTCTTGTTCGGCTTTACGGCGACTTTCATCGTTCAGCACCAACCACCATGCCGCCACACTCACCAATAAAAATAAAATGCAGTAAATTTTAAAAAACAGCATAAATAATTGTGGCGAAACCTGCGCATGGATCGACTCTAAATAGGTTTTTTCTTGTATATAAACCACACTTAAACAAACCGCAAGCACCACCGAAAGGCTAAGTGTAATCAGTAGATATAAGCTGATTCGTGTATTTAAACGCTGCGACCAAGACAGCGGTAAATAACGTAAACTAAAGTTTTTTAATTGTGCTGACCAACGTCCTTCTGGTTTGCATAAGTCGTGACAACGTGCTTCTAGTGAACAACACAACGAACAAATGTGCCCACTATAAGCCGGACAACTTGCCATATCTGCAATTTCGTAATCGCGCTCGCACACCACACACGTTTCAATTGGCAAGCTGCTGAGCATTTCAGGCCGCCGCGCAAGGTAATATTTGCCTTGGGTTAAAAATGCAAAAAGTGGCACACAAACAATGGCTGTACCTAAGGCAATAAAACTTGCTAAACCTTTGGCCAAAATGCCAAAAAAACCGAAATAGCTCAGCATGGAAATAAAAGATGCAATCGCCAACGCCCCAACGCCAACAGGGTTAATGTCGTATAAATACGTCCGTCTAAATTCGATGCCTTTCGGGCTTAAACCCAGCGGTTTACAAATCATTAAATCGGCAACAACTGCACCAATCCATGCCAAAGCAATATTGCTATACAACCCTAAAATTCGCTCGACGGCGTGGCTAATGCCCATTTCCATCAGCAAAATGGCAATTAAAATATTAAAAATGAGCCAGACAATTCGACCGGGATGGCTATGAGTTAAGCGTGCAAAAAAGTTGGACCACGCCAAAGAACCAGCATAAGCATTGGTGACATTAATTTTAATTTGCGCCAAACAAATCAATAACACCGTGAGCAATAAAGCAACTTGTGGCGAGGGAATAAATTGTTGATATGCCAGCCAATATAAATAGGTTGGATTATCTAACTGATGGGTCGGTACTATATATTGAATGGCCAACACAACCAAACCCATGCCCATAAAAACCTTAAGGAAACCAAATAGCCCCCACGCGGGCCCCCCTAAAAATACAGCCCATCGCCACTGCATCTTTTTATTTTTCGGTTGAGGCAAGAAACGTAAATAATCGGCTTGTTCACCAATTTGGGTGATAAATGCAAAAAGTAAGGTGCAAGATGCGCCAAAATACAGAAGATTAAACTGATTACTTGCCGATTCAACACCATGTAATTGCTGAATTTTAGAAAAGATTTCAGGGTGATGCCACAATACATAGATCCACGGCATAAACAATAAAGTTAAAAAAATCGGCTGTGTCCAAGCTTGAACTTTGTTAATAAATCCAATGCCTTTGATCACTAAAGGCAGAATAATTAATGCCGAAATTAAATAGGTGAGCGCAAGTGCTACGTCAAAGGCCAAAGTTAATGCCTTGGCCATAATTGAAGCTTCAAAAGCAAATAAAATGAAGGTAAAACTGGCGTAAATCAGCGAGGTAATGGTGGAACCTAAATAACCAAAACCTGCGCCACGGGTTAATAAATCGATATCGACATTGTATTTCGCAGCATAGTAACTGATTGGCCAACCGGTCAGAAAAATCAGCAGCGTAACCACCACTAAGGCCCAAATGGCATTATAAAAGCCATATTGCCACAACATCATGGCGCCAATAACTTCCATGGCCATAAATCCGACCGTGGAAAACGCAGTAATGGTAATGGTTTTTAACTGCCAACGGCGCACCGATTCTGGCGCATATCGCAGTGCATAATCTTCAATACTTTCATCTGCGACCCATGTGTTGTAGTCACGTCTCGAACGGATCACTCGCTGCGGTGCTGTTTTTTGCTTGGCGGATTCAGTCATAGAGTGCGATCATTTATCGAATAGAGCCCAATTCACTTTTTTATCATACAACATCCTTTTTAAAATGAATCGGCAGTATCTACTATCAACCGTCATTCAACCATTTTACCCTACAACAAAAACTCAAAAACCAACCTAAGCAACTGATTAAAAGTATTTTTTATAAAAATACGCACATATACGCAAAATAACGTATTCCTCCGTTTTAGATTAAGTCACACACTAAGGCTATTCAGGCAATCTGCCACCTATTTAAATGATGAGCGAGGGAACACGATGAGCATATCAGAACATCCCAATGTCGGAGTGAGCGATGAAGCAAATTCTCGTCAAGCCGTTAATGAAACTTTAGAAGATTATACGCTGCGCTATGCACCGCACAGCTTTCGTCGTTGGAGCCCTAAAGTCGTTGCAATTACCGCTTTAGGCGGTATTGCTTATCTGGCCGATTTTTCAATTGGTGCGAGTATTGGTATGTCGTATGGCACAACCAATGCCATTTTCTCGATTTTATTTGCCGCAATTATCATTTTTTTAACCGGTATTCCTTTAGCTTATTATGCCGCACGTTATAACATCGACCTCGATTTAATTACTCGCGGTGCAGGTTTTGGTTATTTTGGCTCGGTGCTCACCAGTATTATTTTTGCCAGTTTCACCTTCATTTTCTTTGCCCTTGAAGGCTCTATTATGGCGCAAGGTTTATTGCTAGGTTTAGGTATTCCCCTTTGGGCAGGCTATTTAGTTTCAACCATCATGGTGATTCCTCTGGTTATTTATGGCATGAAAGCCTTAAGTAAATTACAAGTTTGGACCACACCGGTTTGGCTCATTTTAATGATTGGACCTGTGGCTTATCTAATTCACAAAGAACCTAACCTTGTTGCACAATTTGCCTCTTTTTCAGGTAAAGAAGGCTATGCACCTGTAGATATGGCCGCGATTATGCTTGGTGCTGGGGTGTGTTTATCTCTGATCATGCAAATTGGCGAACAAATTGACTACCTTCGCTTTATGCCCGCTAAAACCAAAGCCAATAGTAAATCTTGGTGGGCTGCTGTCATTTCAGCAGGTCCGGGCTGGGTGATTTTGGGTGCATTCAAACAAATTATTGGCGCATTCTTGGGATTTTATTTACTGACCAAAGTTCCGGGCGTCGACAGCACACAACCTGTTCAACAATTTAATGCCGCTTTTCATGACATGATTCCGGGTTGGGCTGCCCTGCTCTTAGCGGTCATTTTAGTGGTCATTTCACAAATTAAAATTAACGTGACCAATGCCTATTCTGGCTCATTGGCATGGACCAGCGCTTACACACGGATCAGCAAACATTACCCTGGACGGATTATTTTTGTCATCGTTAATCTTGCCATTGCATTGGCATTGATGGAAGGCAACATGTTTGCGGTATTGGGTAAAATTTTAGGCTTCTATTCAAACTTTGCAATTGCTTGGGTGGTTGTGGTTGCAACCGATATCGCCATCAACAAGTATGTGTTAAAACTTTCACCGAAAGAGCCAGAATATCGCCGCGATATGCTTTACAACATTAACCCTGTCGGCATGGTGTCATTTTTAGTGGCCGCAGGTTTATCTATCGCAGCATTCTTTGGTTTATTCGGCAGTTTCTTGGCAGCATATTCACCATTAATTGCCTTAGTGGTGGCCTTTGTGTTAACGCCAATTATGGGACTAATCACCCAAGGTCAATACTATATTAAATCTGCTAATGATGGTGTCACTGAACCACGTTACGATGCCGAAGGCACACCTGTTGCAACGGTTTATCGCTGCGTAGTTTGTGAACAAGACTATGAACGCCCAGATATTATGCTCTCGCATAAACACAACGGCACTATTTGTTCTTTATGTAAAACCATGGACAAATAAACTAAAAAATAACAAAAAAAAAAGAGTGTTCCTTGTTTTAGCGATGTTGCCCCCAACGACATCGCTTTTTTTATTTATGCCCACACACATGTGAAGAATGAATAATATCTCGTGCTGAGGTTGTGTTTTGTTCTGACTTATCCAGCTCAAGTAAAATGCCACATTCATCAGTATTGTGGATGCCTTGACATTGCGCCCGTAAGGTATTTAATTCAGATTCAAGCGCTTGCAATTCTTCAATACGCTTTTGTACATGCTGCAAATGCCCTTCAACCAAATCGTTTACCACTTGGCAATTACGGGTAGATTCACGCGCAGACAGCAGTACCCGAATTTCCTCATGCGTCATGCCCAACGAGCGACAACGACAAATAAAATGCAGCCGCTCTAGGTGCGTTGCATCATATTCCCGATAATTGTTTTGGCTGTTTCTTAATGGCTTATGCAACAAATGTTCGTGTTCATAATAACGAATCGTTTCGACACTACAGCCAACGTGTTTCGCCAGTTCACCTATTTTCATTTAGTACTTGAGCCTATAGTTACTTCAGGGTGTTAAATAGCAGTATAACAGGATATGAGTACAAACAATGACCACCCAGTTCAAAGAGGTACATAAAAATAGCTGCGGCTGTTCGCATTCACCTACCCCTGAAATGCCGAAGGTTGATCTTGCTCAATCGACACATGAAGATGGTTCAGTACGCACAAATATTCGTATTATGCAGATGGACTGCCCCACCGAAGAAGGTTTAATTCGTAAAAAATTCAATCACTTTGATGGCATACATCAACTTGAATTTAATTTGATTCAGCGAGTTTTAACCGTGGTGCATCAACCTGAAGTGTTACCACAGATTATTGCTGCCATTAAAGAACTGGGCTTTGAGCCAGAATTACCCAATCTCGAAGGCAATTTAGCCCCTGCGCAAGCCGAAAAAAAACAACCTTTAACCGGATTAATTATTGCAGCAGGGTTTGCCGTACTTGCCGAAACTGCACATTGGTTAGACTGGTCAATGTTGATTGTATTGGGTTGTAGCTTGGTTGCAGTGCTTCTTTCTGGTTTAACCACCTATAAAAAAGGTTGGATTGCGATTCGGCATGGCAATTTAAACATTAATGCCTTAATGAGCATTGCTGTCACGGGAGCGATTTTAATTGGTTCTTGGCCAGAAGCTGCGATGGTAATGGTCTTATTTACCTTGGCCGAACTGATTGAAGCGAAATCGCTTGCACGCGCGCGAAATGCCATTGGTGAATTGGTCAATTTAATGCCCACCCAAGTCATGATGCAGCAAGCCAATGGCGAATGGCAATGGGTTGAAGCCAAACTTGCACCGATTGGCGCACGCATTCGGGTACAACCCGGCGAACAAATTGGCTTAGATGGCGTGGTGGTTCATGGTCATTCAACTGTGAATCAAGCACCGATTACTGGTGAAAGCTTAGCGGTTGAAAAAAATATCGGTGATGATGTCTTTGCAGGCACCATCAACCAAGCAGGTTCGTTTGAATATACCGTCAGCGCCCTTGCTGAAAACACAACATTGGCTCGTATTATTCATGCAGTAGAACAAGCGCAAGGCGACAAAGCACCCACCCAACGTTTTGTCGATCGCTTTGCGCAAGTGTATACCCCAATTGTATTTTTATGCGCCATTGCCATTGCCGTGGTTCCACCCATTTTTTTAGCGGGTGATTGGTTAGATTGGATCTATAAAGCCTTGGTCCTTTTAGTCATTGCCTGCCCGTGTGCTTTGGTTATTTCAACCCCCGTTACCGTGGTGAGTGGTCTGGCGGCAGCGGCAAAAAAAGGCATCTTAATTAAAGGTGGTGCATATCTTGAAACGGGATATCAGCTTAAAACCATTGCACTTGATAAAACAGGTACCATCACCTCTGGACAGCCTCAACTGACTGACTTTATTTTGCTTTCGGGCGATCAAACACAAGTGCGCTCTTTACTGGCAAGTCTTGCACATCGTTCAGATCACCCTGTTTCTCAGGCCATTGCTCAAGCCCATGTGACTGAAAATTTAGCAGAAGTTGAGCAGTTTGAAGCCTTACTCGGTAAAGGCACGCAAGCCAACATTCAGGGTGAACGCTACTGGCTAGGTAACCATCGTTTGATTCATGAACTTGGATGCTGCTCTTTAGCGTTAGAACAACGCATTAATGATTTAGAACAACAAGGCAAAACCGTGGTCTTGCTTTGCAATCAACAGCAAGTATTGGCTATTGCCGCAGTCGCAGATACCATTAAAGCCACCAGCTACGAGGCCATTCAGCAACTGCATGATTTAGGCATTCAAACCGTGATGCTCAGTGGCGATAACGCACACGCAGCACAAGTGATTGCCCAACAAGTCGGCATTCATTCTGCTCAGGGCGGTTTATTGCCTGAGGATAAACTCGAAGTTATCCACAATTTATCCAAGCAAGGCAAAATTGCGATGGTCGGCGATGGCATTAATGATGCGCCTGCACTTGCCCGTGCAGACATTGGATTTTCAATGGGTGCTATGGGTAGCGATACCGCCATTGAAACCGCAGATATCGCGTTAATGGATGATGATTTAAGAAAACTACCTAGCTTTATTCGCTTGTCGAATAAAACGCACCACATTTTAATTCAAAATATTGGCTTGGCCTTAGGCATTAAACTGGTCTTTTTACTCTTAACGCTTGCCAATATTGGAACCATGTGGATGGCCGTTTTTGCCGATGTTGGGGTAAGTTTATTGGTGGTTGCCAATGGCTTACGTTTGCTTAAAACGAAGTTCTAAACTCCATGATCAGGCACTTGATTTATCCAAGTGCCTGTATATTTTAAATTTTATGAATAATAGATGCTTAATGAGCATCAGTTATTGGAACGGAATAGCCAACAATGAGTCATAATTTGTCGCGAACAACAATTGAACATGTGGTGATCTTGGCTTTTGCCTGCTAGGATAGTTTTATTCGTCCAAATATTTTACTCAATGATCATGAAAGAGAATTTACAGAATCAAATTAAATATAGTTCAGAACAAAAATATCAAGTAGAACTTGAACGTTTAAAAGAACAGGATCAGCATAGAAAACCAGCAGGTTGGCAACTTTCAGCGTATGCGGTGCGTTCATTTATTTTAGGTGATCACAAACTTAATATTCAGAAAAAGTTTTATGGTGATGATGCACTGGTTGACCGTGCCTTAGTCACATTAATGGGAAATCAAGGGTTAATGCTGGTAGGTGAACCAGGTACAGCTAAATCCATGCTTTCAGAACTATTCAGTGCAGCCATTTCTGGAAATTCTCATCTCACCATACAAGGAACTGCAGGTACCACCGAAGACCACATTAAATACTCTTGGAACTATGCCCTATTGTTGTCAGAAGGTCCTACCGAAAAGTCACTGATTCCATCACCATTATTTCACGCCATGAAAAATGGTCAAATTGCACGGTTTGAAGAAATCACCCGCTGCCCACCCGAAATTCAAGATGTTTTGGTGTCATTACTTTCAGAAAAACAAATGATGATTCCTGAAATGGGACAAGATTTTAACTTAGCGGCAACACAGGGGTTTAATATCATTGCCACCGCTAACTTACGTGATCGTGGTGTGCATGAGATGTCTGCCGCATTAAAACGCCGCTTTAATTTTGAAACGGTCAAAGCGATTCGTGATCGAAATTTTGAAATTGAGTTAGTTGGATTGCAACTAAAACAGCAGCTTGCAGAGCTTTATCATGAAATTCAAATTCGCCCACAAATCATTGATTTATTAGTTACTATTTTCAATGAATTACGGACAGGACAAAGTCTACAAGGTGCAAGTTTAAAAACACCCGATGCGGTCATGTCTACAGCCGAAGCGGTAAATATCGCCCATGCAGCAGGACTTCAAGCCATCTATTTAAGTGATGGCATTTTAAAAGCAGAGCATATTGCACAACAGCTGATTGGCGTCGTCTTTAAGGATAATCCGGATGATGCCAAACGCTTGCGTTATTATCTGGATACCGTCGTAAAAGAACGGGCACGTAAAGATGCCGATTGGAAAAGCTTTTATGAAGCCAGTCGAGAGTTTTAATGATGCAACAACTGGACCCAATCGTGGTCATTGATGAAATGCCCGCACGATTAAAACAAGCATTTCACCTTAAACAACAATTGGCACAGCAAAATGTGTTCTTTGCTCCTATTCGCCATCATAGTCCAGCCTGTGCGTTTGCTTTAAAACAATACATCAATGAAATCAAACCCACACATATATTAATTGAAGCACCGATCAGTTTTGAATTCTTGATCCCAAGCTTACAAGAGCATGCCACCGAACCGCCAATTGCGATCTTCGCGCAAGCACAATCTCAACACAACGCATCCCCGCCCCACTCACAACAGGATGAACAACAGCAACCCGATCAATCTCAACCTGAATTTTTTTCTGCCTATTTCCCTTTTTGTGAATATTCACCAGAATGGGTGGCAATTCAAGAAGCAAAACAACAACATGCAGAAGTTCAGTTTATTGACTTAAATTGGGCTCAGCAAAGCAGTTTGAAAAGTCAGCAAAAGGATGCTGACTGGCAACAAAAAAGTTTGATGTCTGAGCGATATTTTGCACATAGCCAATATATTCAGAAGCTTGCTGAACGCATGCATTGTCGCAATCATGACGAACTGTGGGATCATTTATTTGAATTACAAAGTGCCAGTCAACTCAAACAAGCGCAAGAGTTTTTTGATGATGTCTTTGTGTGGTGCTCATTGGCGCGTTTGGATTATGAACGAGAGGTTCTCTTACAAGAAGCTTCTTTACACCGTGAAGATGTAATGTGGAATTGTATCCAGAAGGTAATTGCCCCCAAACACAAAGTTTTAGTGGTGACAGGTGGCTTCCATAGTATTGCCTTAATTGAAAATTTGAGTAATCCCGCTCAGGCTGAACGCTTTATTGTGCAAGACTCAACTCAAAATTGGCAAGAACAAGCATGGCTGATTCGTTATAGTTTTGATCGTCTTGATGCCCTAAATGGTTATGCTTCTGGAATGCCATCACCAGCCTACTATCAACACCAATGGCAAAAATTAAATACTCAGAGCACTTCAACAGCGGTAGACCAACAACAAGATTTTTTTCAGTATTTAAATGAATTGTGCCATTTTTTAAATCAAGAAAATGCGCTTGATGTTACCCCTTATATTGCACTTAAAAATACCGCGGAAATTGCATGGCAATTGGCGGTACTGCGTGGACACAATCAACCTAGCCGTTACGATCTACTCGATGCATTACAATCTGCACTGATCAAAGGTGAAATGGATGATGGTCAGCAACACTTATTTACCCATATCTTTCAATTTTTAAGTGGTCAACGACTTGGCAAAGTTGGGGAAAATCAACATAGTCCAGCCTTACTGCAAAATACCTATCAACAAATTAAGACTTATCGCTTTAATCTCAATGACACTATTTTACGTCAACGAAAACTCGATATTTATCGCAAACCATTACATCAAGAAATCAGCCAATACTTACATTTATTGGAGTTTGTCGGCTGCCATTTTGCACAACGTATTTCAGGACCTGATTTTGTGCAAGGGGCAAGCTTGGATCTTTTATTTGAGGAATGGCGTTATGCATGGACACCTAGTGTTGAGGCACGCTTGATTGAACTGGCTGAAATGGGTAATCAGCTTGAACATATTGCTTTGATTAAAATGCTCAAGTTGCAGCAAGAAAATGAACAACAAGGTATGGGGCAATCTGCCTTTGAAACGGCGAAACTCTTGGCTCTTGCCTGCCGTTTGGGATTGAAACAGCATTTAAAACTGTTGAATCAGCAACTCGATGGATATCTTGAAAGCGATCAAAACTTGGCTTCAGTCATTGGTGCAGCACAACAACTTTACTATTTATGGCATGGTCGCAAATTACTTAAGCTTCCGGAACAAATGCTATTAAAAAGTTTAAGCTTTGCGGTCTATCAAGCCTGTTTTTTACTTGATCAACTTTATGATACCCATGAAGAAAAAGTTGAACACAACCTGAAAAACTTAAAAAGTTTACATAAGCTAATTTTAAACATCCGACAACAGAAGATGCCGCTGGAACATCATGTATTTAAAACGCAAGACTTAGATCTATTGAATTTGATGTATGAACAGATTGATCTAGCAAAACTAGATGTATTCCATCTGCATACATTGAAAGGTGCGCTCCATACTTTACAGTTTTTAGATCATCGCATTGAGCAGCAACAACTTCAACAGCAATTACAATTGGCTTTTGCCATAGGAAGTTCCCCTGAAGACTCAGTCCAGTATTTACATGGCATGTTTTTTATTGCACCTGAAATATTTGTACAATCAAAAGTCGCCATTGATGCATTACATCAATTGGTCAGCCATTGGACTGAAGATACCTTTATTCAGATTTTGCCTGATTTGCGTTATATCTTTAGCCAACTGACACCTAAACAAAGTACACAAGTGTCTAAACTTATCGCCCAAACCACAGGGCTTGGAAATGACACCATTCTGGATCAGGTATTGAGCCATATCAGTGAGCAAGATGTTTTACAAGGCGTTCAACTGAATCAGCAACTTTATAAAATATTTGCATACGACCATTTAGAACATTGGGCAGCAAACTCATGAACCAATTGCCTCCTGAACAAAATCAACATGATGACTCAGACACCCATATTTCGCTTGATGCAATGGATCAAGCACGCCGCTGGCGTCTAATGTTGGGGCGTTATGCAGATCAAAATTTATCTGCGGCGAAGCTCTCTGGCGAGCAATTAAAACTTGAACGTAATCTCGATTATCTCTATCAAAATGAATATAAACGGCGTGGCATTCAACAAGGTAAAAACCGTCATGGGGGTTTAGAAGCTTCCCAATTAAATGCAATTAATTGGCTGAATCAAAGTCGCAAACTTTTCCCAAAATCGACTTTTGAACGCATGCAAAAACAAGCAATTGAACGTTATGAATTAACCGAGTTATTTAAACATCCTGAACATGTGCGACAACTTGAACCCAATCCAGCTATCGCCAAAGCCTTACTGAGTATGCGTGGTCGTTTAAACAATGAGATGAAAGACGCGATCCGAGAGCTGATTCAAAAGGTGGTTGAGGAATTACTTCAAAAAATTCGAGCTCAATTTCTACAAGCATTACAAGGGCGTCGTAATCGTTTCAAACGCTCGCACCTAAAACAAGCACAGAATTTTGACTGGAAACGCACCATTCAATCCAATTTAAAAAACTATCAGCCTGACTTACAAAAACTGATCATTCAAACACCTTATTTTAATGCCCGTGTCCAAAAGCATTTACCATGGGAAATTGTGCTCTGTGTGGATCAAAGTGGTTCGATGATGGACTCAATCATGTATGCTGCGATTTGTGCCAGTATTTTAGCTGCACTGCCTGCGGTAAACATCAGTCTGGTACTGTTTGATACTCAAATTGTCGATCTCAGCCATTTGGCACATGACCCTGTGGAAATTCTACTCACCATGCAACTTGGGGGCGGAACCAATATTGGGCAGGCTCTACAATACTGTCAAAAGAAAATTAAACAACCTCATCGCAGTATTCTAGTTTTGATCAGCGATTTTGAAGAAGGGGCTTCTGTTCAACAGATGTTAAATACCACCAGCCAACTCAATCAACAAGGCTGTAAATTACTTGGGCTGGCAGCACTCGATCAGGCTGCCAATCCCGTTTACGACAGCAATATGGCACAACAACTGCAAGAGCGTGGTATGCAAATTGCCGCAATGACACCTGAACATTTAGCAACTTGGTTTGCAGAGGTCATGCAATGAGTTGGCAGATATACATCCAATATGATGAAGACAGCCTAATTATGCACAGTAATGCAGGCTTATTAAGACGAGCACGAAAAGCCCTCAATGGCGTTGAATTACTTCAACAAAATTCCGATCAACTGTTATTTCACGTTGAAGAGTGCGAAGTTCAGTTGCCGATAAAAGGCATTACTCAGGCACAATGCAATTGCCCTGCCCAAGGTTGTTGCAAACATATTTTAACCAGTATTTTATGGCTTCAAGAAAATGTCTCGCACGTTTCAACCATGGACAGTTCGCAAGAGCGTTCATCCGATCATGCGCCTAAAAATTCGGCTGAAAGCACAACACAGCAACATAGCTCTTCAGATGCTATAAAAATCGAGCAAAATACTAAATCTACAAAAGAAAAACTTTTAAACTTTGACCCAAACAAAATTCAAAAGCAGGCAGGTAAAGCCAATATTCGTCTAGCTTATGAATTTATTCAACATTGGTTAGCACAACCCAAACAGTGTCAGATCGACATTCAAGCCAATAAAATTTCTTTTCAAACCGATTTAAGCCCTAATCCTGTTCTACTCTACCCTGCCACTGGATTTGAAGGCATCTTATCTGAAATCCATGATAAGCAAAAAATTGCGGGGCATTTAGCCTGTGTTGCTTATTTTTTTTTACAATATGCACCAGAAAAATGGCAATGGTCGATCGAGTTAGACCAACAACAAAACAATCCGAGCCAACAACTTGCTTTGGATGATCGAGAGTTCATCGAAGAACTTAAAACAATGTGTCAGAACTTTATTCAACAAGGTTTATCTCATCTTGCCAAAGAAAACGTGATGTCACTGCATATTTTAAATATGCAAGCACGCGCACAAAACTTTCCTCGACTAGGCAGTTTATTGCGTACCCTACATGGCACAATGCGGCAATTTTTAGAGGAGGATATACAGGTTGATGAACAACAACTTTTTAATCAATTGGCGCATCTATATGCATATTTGACGGCCCTTTCAGAAATTGAGTCTTTAAATCCAGAGTTGCAAGCAGATGCTTTAGCGAAGCTTCGGGGAGTGATAAAACGTGATTATCAAAATGAAACCATTGCACATTTGATTCCACTGGGTTGTGAATGGTGGACTACCGACAGCGGTGCGCATGGTTTAACGGTGTGTTTTTGGGATGTGTCTGAACAACAACTCAAAGAAGTCACCCAAGCCCGAGCCAATCATTTAGACCGCACATTTGATATGCATAGTGCAGCCCTTACAGGCATTTGGGGTAGTTCTTTAAGCTTTTTGCTGCAACACCAACTGGAAATGACCCACGCAAAATCGAGTTCAGAGTGCCAGCTTAGTGCAAGCACAGAGACGCGCTTTTTACAAAAAGGCGCATTCAACCAGCTCAGCATTTCTGACTTGGATCAGATGAATATTGGTGTGTCACAATGGCAAACCTTACAAGCGATGCTTGTCCCATATTCAAGTTTAGAACAACTCAAATCACGTTATGTTCTGTTGCGCCATCGCAGTATCAATGCACCCGAGCTGAACGAGCTTGAACAATATTTTGAGTATCGCGTAACAGACCAAGAAAACATTGCGTTGAAATTAGTGATTCCAATCGAACCAGAATATCGTGTTCGAATTAAACATCTGACCCATCTTATTCAAAATGAAAAAATCCTTGCAACCTTGGTGCGTATTGAAACAACACAACAACAGCTGCAATTCATTCCATGTAGCGTGATTTTGCAATCTGCCAAAGGATTAAAGATTTTTAGTCTCGACTATGACCATCCAATACAAAAGAAAAGTAGTTTGGCTGAACTCATCACAGGGCGAATTGAGAAGCTCCTAGAACAAAAAAAACAATGGCAAAAGCAAAAACAACTGTCTGCTTTAGATCTGCTCATTGTAGAAACGCAAGCATTACTTGAATTTTATGCCAATACAGGTCGTTCTCAATTTGATCGTGATGATCAAGTTAAACTTAACGAACTTGCCCAACAATTTGCTGACTTAGGTTTAAGTTTTATTCGCAACACATTACAAATGGGTTCTGCTCCAGACGATCTTGCAACGCAACTTTTAAAATGGCGACATGTTTTATTACAACTACAACGTTTAAATCAAAGAATCGCTTTAGAAGGACAAGTTACGTCGTGATAAATTAGTTTTAGTCTTTAAATGGATGGTATTTTTCTATAATTTTACTGAACAGCCAAACGAAGTATTAAAGACCTTATAAAAGCAACATGCAGTTGATCAAAAGGATTGTATATGTTAAATCAACTTTTTTCCAAAATAGAATCTCTATTTTCCACGCCAAAAGATAGAAGTATTCAAGAACAACAAACAAAAGCTGAAAAGCTTTATCATATATTTAGTCCTTTAGCTGTGATTGAAGAGCAACTCGACCAAGAGGTTGTTTTATTCATTTTGGATGGTAAAAATCCCGAAATTCTGATCAAACTACAACAATACCCTGATGAAAAAGCCCTGCTTTTATTGGGTAAACCAGGTACATATGGCTGGTATTGGCCTCAAAACAATCAAACCTTAGATAAAAAGCAAAATAAGCTAGCTGAATTAGCATTAAAACGTCGTCGTGACTATTATGGTGAAATTTTTGATCAATTAACATTTGAGCAAATTGTCCGCTTTGCCAAAGTGCTTGAAGCTGCCAGCCAGCAAAAAAACTTCACCAATATTTATGAAAAAATGCCGTCTTGGTTTATCTATTTCACTGTGGATGCCTTGATCACTACTTTTGAAAGCCAGCATTTTAGTGAGCGTGATCCAAATAAATTATTGAAGAAAAATTGGACACAACAAAAACTGGTTGATTTACTTGAAAGTGAACAGCAAGGTTTAGGACTAGAACTGCTACCGTATTTGTTTGAGCGTCAAAATATAGACAGTTATCATGCCAATAAATTAGAAACACTATGGGTCTTAAAAGATACTCAAGATTTTATTCTTGAACGCCTCGAGCAATTAAAAAATACCATTCCCAATCTCAGCATTGTCGGACAGGAAAATTTTTTAGAGTATATTGCTCAACAACCTTCGCTAATCAAACAGATACCGGACTTAATTGTAAAACTTGCAATCGGCAAGTCTAAAACAATTCGTACCAAGGCAACCCGTTTACTGAGCAATCTGAATGCCGAAGATAGTCAAAAATATTTACAGCACAGTTTACTCGAAGGCTCTAGCCAAGAACGTGGTTTTTCCGCCGACTTATTGGCACGTTTAGGTGCAGACAATCTTGCTGTTTTAGAACACGCTTTTGAACAAGAAAAGCAAAAGTCCGTACAACAAATTCTACAAATGGCAATACAACGCTTAAGGTCTGTTGATAGTGCACAACATCAAGAAAATATTGAAATTCCTGAATTTAAACCCTTTATCGAACAAAAAATTCCACAGCATTTTTCTGAGGTTATTTTAGAAAATTATCAACAACTTTTGGCAAAAGCTGAGCAGAATGCGCTTAATGAAATCGAAGAAAATAAAACCGCCAACTACAAACGCAATTGGGCACAAGACCAGCTGAAAAACATAAAAAAAATAACTCATGATGAATTATTAGCCCTTGTCGATCAATTGAATGGGGATGCCCCCCTAAAAAACGTCCAGTATCTAGAAAATATTATTACGTACCAGAATAGATATAAGAAATATCCTGAATTTTCAATTACGCATGCCGCTCGACTTCTTTCTAAACGAAATCGTAACTGGATTGATTGGTCCTCTTTATTTGACATGCTACGTCCAGAAGAATACGCCCAATATGAACTTCGTCACATGGTTCAAACTTTAGAATCCGCACAGTTTATCAATGCAAAGCGCAAAGTGGCTAAAGGCATGTTGTTGTCTTCATACTACTCTGGCAGTTTGCAGGATTATATTTACGATGCAGATAAAATTTGGCCCTTCTTTGCGGAAAATCAAGACTACTTAACAGAAGCATTAGGGCTATCTCCATCACTCGAAGAAAATGAATATCAACGTTTTACCCCTTCTGATGCAATTTTTGTCTTGAAATGCTTCCCTTCATTGCCAACTCAATTTATTCCACGCTTATTGGAATTTGCCTTAGGTGAAAACAAACGACTGCGTTATGAAGCGCAAGAAACCTTGCAGCACCTGCCTGATATTCATCTACGTGCCATTGAAGCCTTAGATTCAGGTAAACAAGAGATTCGAATTACCGCCATTGAATGGCTGGCACGTTTACAACATCAAGATGCTGTTCAACCACTGAATACACTCTTAAAGAAAGAGAAAAAAGAAATTGTCCGTGCCGCACTACTCACTGCACTGGAAAAATTAGGCCAAGATATTAGCGCCTACCTTAAACCTGACGTCTTACTCAAGGAAGCGCAAACAGGTCTTAAAGGCAAACTATCAACCAGCTTTACATGGTTTGATTTTGAAACTTTACCAAAAGTAAAATGGAAAAATGGCAAAACGGTTGATGCTGAAATCATCAACTGGTGGGTAATTTTGGCAGAAAAGCTGAAAGAACCCAAAGCCAATGCATTATTGCAGCGTTACATGGGCTTAGTCGATGAAAAAGACCAAGTACAACTGGCAAACCATTTATTACATAGTTTTATTCATCAAGATACGTTGCAAACCCCTCTGGATGAGGCAACACAATACGCAACCCAGGAAGCACCGAAGCGCCTGAGTTCTTATCGCGATAGCTATAAACGTTATGGTGAAAAATATCCTGAATATTATGCCAAATACGGCTCCATCACGTTAGAAGAGGTGACCGAAGAAATTAAGCGTGAACGTTTAGGCATCTACTTAGGTTCTGCAATCAAAAGTAAAGGGATGCTTTCACTCACCGCCCATGCACAAGGAAGTTTTGCAGTCAAACAACTGCAAAACTATATGAAACAGCACTACGCTCGTCGCTCACAAATTGAAGCAATGATCCATGCGTTGTCGGTCAGTAATGATCCGTTGATTATCCAGCTGTTGCTTTCCCTTTCTCGCCGTTATCGTACTGCTTCCGTCCAAACCCTTGCCAATACGTTAGTGGCTGAAATCGCAGAACGGAATCAATGGACCAGCGATGAATTGGCGGATCGTACCATTCCAACGGCGGGCCTAGATGAAAATGGTGTATTACAACTGCACTATGGCTCGCGTCACTTTACTGCAATTGTGGACGATAAAGACAAATTCATTTTAAAGAATGAAGAAGGAAAAGAAGTTAAAACCTTACCTGCTGCGCGCCAAAATGACGATGAAAGTCTGATCAAAGAGGCCAAAACCCTGTTTAGCACCAGTAAAAAAGAGTTCAAACAAGTCGTGGATATGCAAACGGGACGTTTGTATGAAGCCATGTGCAGTGAACGTCAGTGGAATGTGGCGGAGTGGCAAGAGTACATCTTTGCACATCCAATTATGCGTCGTTTGATTCAACGTCTAACTTGGCTTGAAATCAAACCCGATGGTGAAAAAGTCAGTTTTAGACCCAGTGATGATGGTGCACTATTGAATTTAGAGGATGATGAAATTGAGCTGAGCCCAGACAGTAAAATCCAAATTTCACATGCCGTTTTGGTCGGTGAAGATGAAGCACAGGCGTGGCTTGCACACTTCAAAGATTACAAAGTGAAATTTTTATTTGAGCAAATGACACATCATTTACCTCAATTTGAAGATAAAAACGCCACTGAAATTAATGATCACAAAGGGTGGCTCACCGATACCTTTACCTTGCGTGGAGTGGTCACCAAGTTAGGTTATCAGCGGGCCAGCATTGAAGATGGCGGTTCATTTGACCGATATACCAAACCATATAAGCAATTGGGCATCGATGTTGAAATTACCTTCAGTGGCAGTTATGTGCCTGAAGAAAATCTTCCCGCGGTACTTTATGAATTGGCGTTTAGTAAAAAAGGCAGTCGTTCTTGGAACAGTAATGAACTTCCAATCAACGAGATTCCACCCATTTTATTGGCAGAAAGCTATGCTGATTATTTAAAAGTCGCGGCTTCAACATCAGGATTTGATCCTGAATGGGAAAAGAAAACACCGTGGTAAGCCATATTTCTTTGTCGTTCATTTAACAAATCATTGCAAGAAACCGTCTATAACCAGTTATTGTTATAGATGGTTTTTTATTAAGCCAATCCATTTAACTCAATGTTGCAAGCTCACCATCAGATAGCCCGGCCCAATCAAATTTCAAATATTCAATCACCTCCATTTTGTATAGCGCATTTACTATTTTAGCCAAAGTCTGTCCTTTCATCTTGATATAAAAAAAGCCCAATCAGAATTGGGCTTTTTCTTTTATTTGACACTTTACAGAACTATTTCTAGAATCTGTAAATCTTTTATTTAATTTATTGTTAAATAATAAGAATATTAAAATTTAACAAAAGATACTCTCAGGTGTGTCTCAGAACGGTAAATCATCATCTAAATCTGCAGGAGGCGTTGCAGGCTGTGCAGGTTTCGGTGCAGCAGCTTGGTTAAAACCACCGCCCTGTGGTGCATTGTTGCCATAGCCACCTTGATTCGCATTATTATTAAAGCCACCGCCTTGATAACCTGTGTTTTGTGCATAACCATTGTTGTTATTGCCTGAAAAACCACCTTGGTTATTGTTGTTAAAACGAGGTTGATTAAAACCACCGTTTTCAGCTTGGTCACCCTGATTATTACGGTTCGAGTCAAGCATTTGCATTTGCTCGGCACGTACTTCGGTGAGGTAACGCTCTTGTCCATTTTGGTCAGTCCATTGGCGCGTGCGCAGTGAACCTTCAATATACACTTTTGAACCTTTACGCAAATATTGCTGTGCAATTTCACCTAAGCGGTTATGCAACACAATACGGTGCCATTCTGTTTGTTCTTTTCGCTCACCGCTGTTTTTATCTTGCCAAGATTCGCTGGTTGCAATTGAAAACTGCGTTAACGACCCGCCATTGGGAAAAGTTTTGGTTTCTGGATCTCGACCTAAGGTACCGACTAAAATAACTTTATTTACACCGCGCATTGTCTACTATCTTCCTATATGTCTCTATGTTTTACTTTATAAGAGTTCTACTTAAATGACTAGCTCTTTACCGAACAAGTGCGTTAAATGTTGTCGCCCTTCTTCATTTAATTGCTTTTTATCGACTTTCACATAAGCAATCTGCTGATCAGGCATGACGACGACTTCTTCAATACCATGAATTGCCAGCAGTTGAACAGTCCATTCGTCAGTTTGTTTTGACTCAGGTAATCTTAAAATCACTGAAGATAAATAACGCGGTTGTTTTAAGCCCAAACCAATCAATAACCATACCACGGCAATCAGGCTTAAAATCCCCCATCCCATTTCAGTGTTATGTAGCATTAATAACTGACCGCCCAATGTGCCACCAAAAAAAGCCCCTAAAAACTGCGCGCTGGCATTAACGCCCATGGCCGTCGCTTTAGATTGAATGGGTGCAGCTTTAGATAACCAAGACGGCAATAAAGCTTCCATGACATTAAATGCCACGAAGAATAAACCGAGCCCAAGTAAAATAATATATTTAGAATGATCGCCAAAAATAAGGGTAAGTAACCCTAAAACGACACCCGTAATGGCAAACAGAAAAATGCCGCGCATTTTGCGATATTTTTCCGCAATAATAATACTTGGAAAAGACAGCATCACACCAATTAACAATAACGGTAAATACACCATGCCATGTTTAGACAATGGAATGCCTGCATAGGCAATTAACTGTGATGGCACATAAATAAACATAGCGGTAAGCAACAAATGTAATGCAAATACCGAAACATGTAAGCGATTTAAATCAGGCATGTTCAATACAGCTTTTAACTGCGGTAAATAGCCTTGCTGAAAATTACGATGATGACGTGTGGTTTTTGGCACTAAAAACAGCATAAAAATGGCACATAAACCCATAATGGTGGTGACCCAAAACAGTCCTGAGATCCCCACTAAACCCGTAAGCCACGGCCCTAAACTAAACGCCACCACAAAAGATAAACCAATGCTCATGCCCATAGCGGCCATGGCTTTAGAGCGTTGTTCTTCACGGGTCACATCGGCAAGTAATGCCATCACCACCGCAGAAACTGCGCCAGCACCTGCAATGGCACGACCTAAAATCACCCCATAAATGGTATGGGACATGGCCGCAACCGCGCCACCTAAAGCAAACAGTAACAAGCCAATCACCACCAATGGTTTACGGCTAAACCGGTCAGCCCAAAGGCTAAATGGTATTTGCAAAATAGATTGGCTTAAACCATACACACCCACAGCCAAACCTAACAACGCAGGCGTTGCATATTGATATGATTGTCCTGCAACTGAAAAAACAGGAATAATCATGAACAGCCCTAACATCCGTAATGCAAAAATGCTACTTAAGGCAAAGGTAGAGCGGCGTTCTAAAGCATTCATCATATCAATCTAGGTTCTCTAATATTTTAAATCATCAAATCAGGCACACTTTTTACGCTATTTTTGCGCATAAAAAATGGGGTACGTATATTGTACCCCACCATTTTATACATTTTCCTGAAAATAGGCTTAATCTTATGACGCTTGCGCTCGATTATATTGTATCGATGCAATGACCGCCCAAACAATAAAGGTTACACCGACCAATCCAGTAACCACTTCTGGAATATGTACACCCGTGCCACTTGCCAACATAATCATTGCCAAAGCACCAATGGCATAATGCGCACCATGCTCTAAATAAACATACGCATCTAAGGTGCCTTTTTCGACCAAATAAATGGTCATCGAACGGACAAAAAACGCACCAATGGCAAGGCCGAGCATAATAATCACCACATCAGAAGTTATGGCAAATGCACCAATCACACCATCAAAACTAAATGAGGCATCTAAAACTTCTAAATATAAGAATCCACCCAAGCCGGCTTTAACTACGCCAGTTGCTGCGCCATGCGCATCGTGAGCAATGGCTTGCCCGTGTTCGTCAATTTCAGGTTCACCGCCCAATAAATGCCCAATGACTTGCACACCAATGTAAATCACAATGCCCCAAATGCCCGCAGATAGTACGGCAAGACGTAACATTTCGGGGATAAAATGCGTCATCAGCAATAAAGCCACCAAGGTTAAAAAGACCGACATGGCAGGCACATTGGCCAAATTTGCCACGCGCTTTTCTAACCATTTAAACCAATGGGTTTCTTTTTCGGCATCTAAGAAAAAATTTAAAAAAACCAAACTTAAGAACGCACCACCAAACGCAGAAATTTGAGCATGATGCTCAATTAAGTGCATGGAATAGGTTTTAGGATCGTTCAAAGCAAGATGCACCACATCGAACATGCTCATGTCTGCGGTCACCGCCACAATGACAATGGGAAAAACCAAACGCATACCAAAAACGGCAATTAAAATACCCACGGTTAAAAAAATCATTTTCCAAAAATGATTCCATCCACGCAAAATTGAGGCGTTCACCACGGCATTATCAAAAGATAGCGAAACTTCCATAATCGCCAAAATTGCGGTTAAAGAAAGTGCTTTAAGCATGGTCGCAATGCCTGCATCTGGGCCATGGGTATATCCCCAATACGCCGAAATCGCTAAACAGACCAGCGAAAAAAAGATGGAAAATCGAAAGTGCTTCATCTTTACATGCGCCTATTTTTATCAAATCAAAAAATCAGCGCTATTATGCGGCTTTTATGCATAAATAAGGATAGTTTTCTGTATTTTTATAGTCTCTTTCAACACGCTGTATTTGCAGTCCTTAATGCTGAAATAATTGCCAGCCATACAGCAATACCGCCGCCGCCATCACCCATGCCAACGTTGCCGAACTTAAACACGCCAATACCGACATTCGCGTTGCCAAAAGATACACTGCAATTAAATACACTGCATACGGCAATAACGACCACAGCCCAAACAATGCCGTTTTTCGTAACGCTTCAGCGCCTTGTTGCTGAAATACAATCGCATGGGCAATTAAGGCAAAGGTCGGAAACAAAGGCACCAAGCCTGCAATATAAAAGGCTTTGCTTTTAGATAAAATTGAAATCAATAATACGACCAATGCACCCAATACGCATTTCAGAAATAGCCCCAGCACACCTGTTCACCCCAATCATTCAAGCTTGAATAACATGCCATAAATTTTTAATTTGGCGTAAATTATTTTCACATTCCTGTAATTAAGACCGCACTTGAGCAATCTGATAAAAAAAGCCACGCAAAAAAACTTGATTTTTAGCCTAAAATCGAACATGCTAAAAAGATAATGATAATCTTTACCATTTAGATCATTCCATATTGGTTTAACTTTTGTCAGAGAAATGCGATGCAATATGATACTCACGGTACTGAAGCCATCCGCGCCATGATGACGCTGCGAAAATGTTGGTTTGTCAATGAAGAAATCTATATCAATCAAGGCTGTTTACACTGCGGCTCAGCAGCAACCTATTTAATTTATTTTAGTAATCGGCACATTCAAGACTTAATGCTCGGTTTTATCGCTCAATATAATTGCAACCATCCCTCACGTGTGGATTTATTAGACATTGAACACTTTGCACAAGATTATGAACAATTTTTGTCGCAACTTGAACAAGCCGTCATTCATTATGCGTTCCACTCGGGAAAACAACCTTGTCAGCTTAAATTTGAACAGGTCGACTCTATTTTTGAACATCAATTTTCAATGGCCTGTTAAAACTTAAAGCCTCAGGCAATTAAGTTGGCCTTTACTCCTCAGCACAGCATTTATGCTGTGCTTTTTTTTATCCTAGCATTTTTGTATCTGCCTAGCCTTTTGGCTGCAACTGCATATACACTAGATTCTCTGATTTTCAACTCATTCAATTATAGGATTGTTTCGCTATGAGCCTAAGTCATATCCGTATTCGAGGTGCACGTACTCACAATCTAAAAAATGTGTCCCTCGATATCCCACGCGATAAGTTTGTGGTGATCACGGGGCTTTCAGGTTCAGGCAAGTCATCACTGGCATTTGACACCTTATATGCCGAAGGGCAACGCCGCTATGTCGAATCGTTATCGGCGTATGCACGGCAATTTTTATCACAAATGGAAAAGCCCGATGTCGATGCCATTGAAGGACTTTCGCCAGCCATTGCCATCGAGCAAAAATCAACCAGCCACAATCCACGTTCTACCGTTGGCACCATTACCGAAATTTACGATTATTTGCGCCTGCTCTATGCACGAGTCGGCACACCGTATTGCCCTGAACATGACTTGCCGATGGTGGCGCAAACCATTTCAGAAATGGTCGATGCGGTAAAAGCCTTACCTGAAGGCAGTGCATTAATGCTACTTGCCCCTGTGGTGCGTGAACGTAAAGGCGAATACAGCCAATTATTCCAACAATTACAAGGACAAGGCTTTGTTCGTGCCCGTGTCGATGGAGAAATTATCGATATTGATACACCACCTGAACTGGATAAAAAGAAAAAACATACCATTGAAGTAGTGGTTGACCGCTTTAAAGTCCGTGACGATTTAGGCAATCGCATTGCCGAATCCTTTGAAACCGCCTTAAAACTGGGCGGTGACTTAGCTATTTTAGCGTGGATGAAACAAGAACAGCCCGAACGGATTTTCTCAGCCAAGCACTCATGCCCTGAATGTGACCGTGCCGTTGCCGAACTTGAACCACGTTTATTTTCCTTTAATAATCCTTTTGGCGCCTGCCCTGTTTGTGATGGTTTGGGCACACGCAGCCATTTTAGTGCGGAAAAATTAATTCCGAATCCGAGTTTATCACTACAACAAGGTGCCATTCGCGGTTGGGATAAACAGCGTCCGTACTATTTCAGCATGCTGCAAAAAATCGCCGAGCATTATCAATTCGATTTAACAGCGCCATGGAATACGCTTGACCAAGACACGCAAAAGAAATTTTTATACGGCACAGGCAAAGAAAAAATTGATTTAAGTTATGTCGATGAACGTGGCCGAAATCATAAACGTATTCAAGCCTTTGAAGGTGTACTTGCCCATTTAGAACGGCGTTATCGCGAAACCGAAAGTAATTATATTCGAGATGATTTAGCACAGTATTTATCCAATGCCGCCTGCGATGCCTGTGATGGCTCACGTTTAAATGCGATTTCTCGCCACGTTCGGGTCAAAGACAAAACCATCAGCCAAATTACCCAAATGTCGATTGGCGATGCAGAACAGTATTATCAAGATTTAAACCTCGATGGTGCAAAAGGTGAAATCGCCGACAAAATCTTTAAAGAAATTCGCGAACGCTTACACTTTTTAGTTAGTGTTGGCTTAAATTATTTAAGTCTGTCGCGCTCTGCCGAAACCTTGTCGGGCGGTGAAGCACAGCGGATTCGTTTGGCTTCGCAAATTGGTGCGGGTTTAATGGGCGTCATGTACGTCTTAGATGAGCCATCCATTGGTTTACATCAACGCGACAACGACCGCCTATTACAAACCTTAATTCGACTACGCGATTTAGGGAACACGGTTTTAGTGGTTGAACACGATGAAGATGCCATTCGTGCTGCCGACCATATTATTGATATTGGCCCCGGTGCAGGGGTTCACGGTGGGCAAGTGATTGCAGAAGGCACTGCCAAACAATTGGCAAAAAATAAAGCCTCTTTAACAGGACAGTATTTATCGGGCAAACTTCAAATTACAGTGCCGGAACGCTGCACCCCACCCGACCCAAGTAAAAATATTCGACTGTTGGGTGCATCAGGCCATAATTTAAAAAATGTGAACCTCACCTTGCCACTTGGGGTCATGACTTGCGTTACAGGCGTATCTGGCTCTGGAAAATCAACATTAATTAATAAAACGCTGTTGCCACTTGCCGCAACGGAACTCAATGGTGCAACCACGCTAAACGTAGAAAAATACCAATCTATTTCAGGTTTAGAACATTTAGACAAAGTGGTAGATATCGACCAAAGCCCGATTGGGCGCACGCCACGTTCCAATCCTGCAACCTACACCGGATTATTTACCCCAATTCGGGAATTGTTTTCACAAACCCCTGAAGCCAAAGCGCGCGGCTATAGCGCAGGACGTTTTTCGTTTAATGTCAAAGGTGGGCGCTGTGAAGCCTGTGAAGGTGATGGCATGATTAAAGTTGCTATGCACTTTCTGCCCGACATGTACGTGCCTTGCGATGCTTGCCACGGCAAACGTTATAACCGTGAAACACTAGAGGTCGGCTACAAAGGCAAAACCATTTCAGATGTGCTGAATATGACCGTTGAAGATGCCGCAGAATTCTTTAATGCTATTCCGGTCATTTATCGCCGTTTAGATACCTTAATACAAGTGGGGCTCGGCTACATTCGCCTTGGACAAGCCGCAACAACACTTTCGGGCGGTGAAGCACAGCGGGTGAAATTGGCGCGGGAACTGGCTAAGCGTGACACAGGAAAAACGTTATATATTTTGGATGAGCCTACAACAGGACTGCATTTTCACGATATTGCAAAATTACTCGATATCTTGCACGAGTTACGCAACAAGGGAAATACCATTGTGGTGATTGAACATAATTTGGATGTGATTAAAACCGCCGATTGGATTATTGATTTAGGCCCAGAAGGTGGCTCAGGCGGTGGGCAAATTATTGCCGAAGGTACCCCTGAACACGTCGCTGAAAATCCCCTTTCGCATACAGGGCATTTTCTTAAACCGCTATTAACCCGCTAAAAATTAGCCTTTGGCAGTACTGCTTGGTACTGCCCATATGCACCATAAAAATGCAATTTAACACAGCATAATATGTGAATACGTCTCATTTAACCAGTCACAGTCACAATTTTTTTTAATTTGAGGACCTTAGATGAGAAATAAAGTCTATTTTTTATTCAAAAAACCGCCACTAATAGACCATTTTTCAACCATAAAAAACAGAAATAAAATTCAATTTAATGCAATTATGGATAAAAATCCATTTTTCAAAAGGCCTTAAAAAAATAACAAAAACAATTAAATAAAGCCTGGATTTTATTTTATGTTAAATTTTTGTGAAAAATAAATACAATTTTGAAACATTGTAATGGTGTCAATTTTGTTGACTTAATATTTTGTAACAATAGAATAGTCCGCATATTAAAAAGGCAACTTTGGAAACAAAAGATGAAAAAAATCGGTTTAGCTACTGCTGTATTATTCGCCATGACCGGTGCTCACGCATACCAAGTAGAAGTGAAAGGTCAATCAGAGTTTGTAAACACAACTCAAAGCCCGAAAAACTTTACTGGTGACCTTCAAGGTACTTACTACTTTAAAGATGTAGACGCGTCTAAAGGTCCTTTAGCAGAAGCAGCTTTTTTAAACAAAGCATCTAATGTGTCTTTGGCTTATCATTACGATAAATATACAACACCTAATTTTAACTACCAAAACAACACTGGTGGCGTAAAAGGTGAAGCTTACTTCACAACACCATATACAGGTTCAGTACCACTTTATACTAGCGCATCTTACAGCCATACTAACTTAGATGGTAAAGATGGTGCTGAAGATCTCCGTGGTGACCGTTATGCAGTTGAATTGGGTGCAGAACCAACTCAAAACTTCTTAATGGCTGTGGGTTATACAAATAACCATAACGCGTTAGATGCATTTGATATTGCAGATAACGGTATTGCATCTGCTGTTGTTAAAAACAATGCAAGTGCTGAAAAACATAAAGATTTCGCAACTGCACGTGCAAAATATGTTGGCGCAATTGACAATACAAACATGGCGATTGGTTTTGAATTAAAAGGGATCTTTAACAACGATGCAGGCGCATACGGTTTAAAAACTGACCTTTATTTAAACCCAGCACTTAGCGTAGGTATGGCTTATACAGATACATCTGATATGAATTCATACTACGACCACGTTTGGGGCGGTAATGTAAACTACTTCATTACACCAGCAGTTTCTGTTGGCGCAACATATACCAAAGCAAATGCAAAAACTGATGAGCTTCCTGGTATTGAAACTGTTGGCTTAAACGCAAAAGTACGTTTCTAATCTATTAGAAATACACTTTAAGGTTTAATCCTAAAAAGAAACCCTACTTCATTTAAAGTGGGGTTTCTTTTATCTAAATTTGAAGAAAGCCACATAAAAATACATAGGCTAAGCGTCACTCAGTGCTTTGAACTTTCATCAAAATAAAAAAAAGGCCAGCAGTTGCTGACCTTTTTTTATGTGCAGATTAACCACCAATTTTACGATATTTTTGACGCTTAGTTACAAGGTCATCACCATCACGTTTACGACGATATTCTTCAAATTCAGTATAGTTACCGTCAAAGAACTCTGGTGTTGGACCTTCAAATGATAAGATGTGCGTTGCAATACGGTCTAGGAACCAACGGTCATGCGAGATCACCATTACAGTACCTGGGAAGACTAAAATTGCATCCTCAAGTGCACGTAACGTTTCGATGTCCAAGTCATTCGATGGTTCATCAAGTAAGATCACGTTTGCGCCCATTTGCAGGATTTTCGCAAGTTGTAAACGGTTACGCTCACCACCCGACAATTGACCTACGCGTTTTTGCTGATCTTGACCTTTAAAGTTAAAGCGACCGATATATGCACGTGATGCAATTTCGTATTCACCGATACGTAGGATATCTAAACCGCCAGAAACTTCTTCCCAAACCGTTTTGTTATTATCCAATGTGTCACGAATCTGACCCACGTAAGCCACTTTCACTGACTCACCAAGCACCACAGAACCTGTATCTGGTTGTAGCTCGCCGGTCATCATACGGAATAATGTCGTTTTACCTGCACCATTCTCACCTACAATACCCACAATTGCCGTTGGTGGTACGGTAAAAGTTAAATCTTTATACAGTAAACGACCATCAAATGATTTGCTGATACCTTCCACTTCAACCACTTTATTGCCCAAACGTGGACCAGGTGGAATGTAAATTTCAGAAGTTTCGTTACGTTGTTGGAATTCACGCGAGTTCAGCTCTTCAAAACGCTCCATACGCGCTTTGTTTTTCTTTTGCTGACCTTTGGCATTTGAACGAACCCATTCAAGTTCTTTTTTCAATGCTTTGGCAAAAGATTCTTCTTGCTTGTTCTCTTGCTCTAAACGAGCATTTTTCTGCTCTAACCAAGACGAATAGTTACCTTGATACGGAATACCCATGCCACGGTCAAGCTCTAGAATCCACTCAGCCACGTTATCCAAGAAATAACGGTCATGCGTAATCGCAACAATAGTACCAGTAAAGTCTTTTAAGAAGCGCTCTAACCAAGATACAGACTCTGCATCCAAATGGTTAGTTGGTTCGTCAAGTAACAACATGTCAGGTTTAGATAACAGCAAACGACACAATGCCACACGGCGGCGTTCACCACCCGAAAGCAAAGTCACATCCGCATCCCAAGCCGGTAAGTTTAGTGCGGCAGCCGCTTGATCCATTTGGTTGACAATATTATGTGCATCCCATGAATGGATAATGGCTTCTAACTTTTCTTGTTCTTTGGCAAGTGCATCAAAGTCAGCATCTTCTGCTGCATATTCAGCAAATACTTCGTCTAAACGCGCCAAAGCATCTAAAGGCTCACGTAAACCATCTTCAACGTTACCACGCACGTCTTTATTTGGATCAAGTGGTGGTTCTTGCTCAAGATAACCAATTTTGATCCCCGGCTGTGCACGAGCTTCACCTGAGAAATCTTTGTCCACGCCCGCCATAATCCGGAGTAAGGTCGATTTACCCGCACCGTTCAAACCAAGCACACCAATTTTTGCACCTGGGAAAAATGATAAAGAGATGTCTTTTAAGATTTCGCGCTTTGGCGGAACCATTTTCGACACTCGGTTCATCGTATAAATATATTGGGCCACTCAGGACTCCTCGAAATAAGAAAAGCAAACCATCGCAAAATTGCGACAAAATTTTGCCTATTATACGCTGAAAAGTTCCTATTCTTGAAGGTATGTTTTTGGAAGATCGTTATCCTCTCGATAAATGGCCAAAATACGCCAGCACTGACGTTTTAGGGTAAATATAAGATTGCCAAGAAACAAAATCGTACAAATTCAAATCACTTTTTTGACTATTCACTGTGCAAAAAAAGCATGCTATATATAAAATATGCGTTAAAACTGTACGCAGGGATTACTAAAGCAGAAACAGCATTCACGCAGTCATGTTGACCACAGCACAACCACGCGAAACTGTGACAATGTAATGGATGAGAATACCCTTTTAGATGTTTGATTTTGCATCAATTTAAACACTATCACGCTGTATGTTTGCTCAGAGAGCGCATAACTTGCAGTACAATTAAAGTTAAGTTTCGGACATTGTCCATCAAGATCAGGAAAAAGAAGTGAACAAAAAACTTGAACAACGCTTTCAAGAAACGGTTGCAGGAAAAACCATTTTAGTCACGGGTGCATCGAGTGGTATTGGCCTCACTGTTTCAAAAAAACTTGCCCTTGCTGGTGCCCATGTTTTATTGGTTGCCCGAACACTTGAGAATTTAGAAGACGTGCAAAAAGACATTCAGCAGCACGGGGGCCAAGCATCTATCTTTACTTGCGACTTAAGTGATATGGATGCCATTGATGCCACATCAAAGCAAATTTTGGCAGAAGTTGAACATATTGATATTTTAATTAATAACGCAGGACGCTCTATTCGCCGTGCGGTACATGAATCGCTCGATCGTTTTCACGATTTTGAACGCACCATGCAGCTCAATTATTTTGGCGCAGTTCGACTGGTTCTGAATTTACTGCCGCATATGATTCAGCGTAAAAATGGGCAAATTATTAATATTAGTTCCATTGGTGTTTTGGCCAATGCAACCCGTTTTTCGGCATATGTTGCGTCAAAAGCCGCCTTAGATGCCTTTAGTCGCTGTTTATCTGCCGAAGTACATTCACATAAAATTGCGATTACTTCGGTGTATATGCCTTTGGTACGCACCCCAATGATTGCACCCACTAAAATTTATAATTACGTTCCGACGCTTTCACCAGAGCAAGCAGCCGATTTAGTCGCTTATGCCATTGTGAAGCGTCCGAAAAAAATTGCCACACATTTGGGTTATTTGGCGTCATTAACCTATGCCATTGCCCCTGACATTAATAACAAACTCATGTCGATTGGGTTTAATTTATTTCCAAGCTCAAGCGCTTCGGTTGGTGGCAAAGAAGAACAACTTAATTGGATTCAAAAAGCATATGCTCGCTTGTTCCCAGGCGAACATTGGTAAAACTAAAAACGCCTCTATTTAAGAGGCGTTTTGCTTCATACTCTAATGATTTGTTAAGACAAGAAATTGACCTGTCCCGTTTTTACATCATAGATTGCACCCACAATTTCAATTTCACCGCGCTCAAACAAATCATTTAATACAGTGCTATGCTTTAAAATATATTGAATATTGTAATGTACGTTCATTGCGGTGACTTGATCTAAAAAACCTTTGCTTAATTCACGCGGCTGCATAATTTCGTATACATTATTCACTGAATGCATAAGTGGACCAAGTACATATTGAATATGAGGCATTTCTTTCACATCAGCAATATGTTGGCGCTGTAAATGCAACTGACACGCACTGCTTACTGCACCACAGTCGGTATGTCCTAGCACCACAATGACTTTAGAACCTTTCGCCTGACAAGCAAACTCCAGTGAACCTAATACCTTTTGTCCTGCAATATTACCTGCAATTCTTAAGCTAAATAAATCACCAATTCCCACATCAAAAATCATTTCCGTTGGCGCACGCGAATCCATACAGCCTAAAACTGCTGCGATTGGATGCTGCCCTTCATCTGCGGTCACTCGAATTTGTCGATAAATATCACGCTGTAAACGGTCATTCTTCACAAACCGCTGATTCCCCTCTTTTAAAACATTCAATACTTCTTTTGGGCTAAGCTTCGATTGTAAATCATGCGTGCTAATATCAATATCTAGTACAGCATCATCCAATTCTGCATAATGCTGTTTAAAGCCAATGAGTTTAACGTTTACCCCGCGTTGTACTGCGGTTTCATTTTGATAATCTAAAATCACCTGATAAATATCAGGATCAATACTATCTGACTGTGTTGCATCAATCACCAACTGTTCATGTCGATGTACATGCGCTAAGGCAGAAATGAGTGCTGAACGGTTTAAGAAAGTAACTTGCGATGGCAACTCAATTCGAGTGATGATGCCATGTAAATGCTTTTCTTTATAAACACGCACACCTTTATGTAAGTTGCCATATAAAATAAAAGCAATACTACTCGCTAAACCAATCACAATTCCCATTAATAAATCGGTGAGCAAAATCGCCACAAGTGTGATGATAAATGGAATAAACTGCGTCCAACCTTGTTGATATAACTTCTTAAATAATTTGGGATGCGTCAGCTTAAAACCTGTAAGCATTAAAATAGCAGCCAAGGCAGACAATGGAATCATATTCATTAATGGTACAAACAAGACCACTGCAAGCAGCAATAAAACACCATGAATAATGGTCGAGCATTTACTCTGTGCACCACTATTGGCATTGACGGAGCTACGTACAATCACCGAAGTCACAGGCATCCCTCCTAAAAAGCCAGACACAATATTACCTGTGCCTTGCGCCCATAATTCGCGGTTGGGTGGGGATGAACGCTTTTTCGGGTCTAATTTATCAGCAGCTTCTAAGTTCAGCAAAGTTTCAAGCGAGGCCACAACCGCCAACGTCACTGCACCTGTATATATTAAGGGTTCTTTTAAATAGGCAAAATCTGGAAAAATAAAGACATCATCCGCATCGACTAGAATATTCGGTAAGCGAATCAAATTATCGGCTTGAATTGCCCACGGTGAATGTGCTTTAACTAAAATAAGATTTAAAATTGCAGCTAAAATAATGGCGACCAACGCCGAAGGAATGACGCGTTTTTTAAGTGGGCTGTTTTCCCATGCCAAAATCAGCAATAAACTCAGCACCCCAATCATGGCAGCACCTGCATCAAACTGCTCAGAAATTAAGCTAAATTCAGCATGAAATAATTCTTTCCATGACAATTCAGATAAACCAAGTAAATGCGGCAATTGGGTGAGCATTAAAATTGCACCAATGGCTGCCAACAACCCTAAAATGACATTATTGGGGATGAAGTTGGCAAAAAATCCCAGTTTGAGTAAACCAAAACCTATTTGTAAAATGCCTGCAAACACAATACATAATAAAAAGGCAGCATAATTGCCACCCAATTGATCGAGCTGAGTCAAAATAACTGCCGTTAATCCTGCTGCGGGCCCTGCTACACTAATATGCGAGCCACTTAAAGCACCCACCACAATTCCACCAACAATACCTGCAATAATACCCGATAAAATAGGTGCACCTGACGCTAAAGCAATACCCAAACAAAGCGGTAATGCCACTAAAAACACCACAAGACCTGAAAGACCATCTTGCAGTTGAAACTTTTTTCTGACCTGTAAAAATGTCATACCTAAACCATGTATAAAAATGAAAATCCCTAGGTATTTCATCGTTTGAAATACCAATCTTTTTAATATGAAGCGGCATGATATTGTCTGAATACATAATCATTAAAAAGTTTAATTATTATATCTTTATGTAATGTTTTTTGTTTTTTAATTTTTTTTAATTTAAATACATGCACTTATATTTACAAATAAAATATAAGCATACACTTCTAACAAAAAACCTTCCCGAAGGAAGGTTTTCATGTGCTTGGCTAAAAATTATTTAGAACCTTTAATCCCTGCTTGCAATAACAAGGCACCTAAACCACCAATTTTTTGCTCTTGTGGTTTATCTTGTTTTGGACGCGGTGGTTTTTTCGCAGCATCGTTTGGACGCGCAGCATTTGGCGCACGTTTGGCTTGAGGCTTACGTGCGTCAGTTGATTCACGGCGCGGCGCGCGTGGCGCTTTTGCTGGTGCAGCACCTTCAGCACGCATACTTAAATTAACACGTTGACGCTCGACATCCACCGTTAAAACACGCACTTGCACAATTTGCCCCGGTTTCACCACTTTATGCGGATCCGACACAAACTCATTCGCTAACTCAGAAATATGAATTAAACCGTCCTGATGTACGCCAACATCCACAAATGCACCAAAATTCGTCACATTGGTAATCACGCCTTCAAGCTGCATGCCTTCAGTCAATTGTGCAACTTCAGTGACATCTTCACGGAATTTTGCCGTACGGAATTCTGGACGTGGATCACGACCAGGCTTTTCAAGTTCCGCTAAAACGTCCTGAATGGTTGGTAAACCGACTGTTTCATCAACAAATTCATTGGCATTCACTTGGCTGATAATTTCGGTATTGCCAATAATGTCTTTAACTGTGGTCGCTTTGGCTGCCACAATTTTGCCAACCAAGGCATAACTTTCAGGATGCACGGCAGATGCATCTAAAGGTTCAGCACCATTTAAAATACGTAAGAAACCAGCGGCTTGTTCAAAGGTACGTTCGCCTAAACGAGGTACATTTTTAAGCGCTTGGCGGTTATCGAAACGGCCATTTTCTTTACGATATTCCACAATTTGCTGTGCAATAGATTTATTTAAACCGGCAATATAACCCAAGATTGCAGCAGAGGCAGTGTTCACATCAACGCCTACGGCATTCACACAATCTTCAACCACCGCATCAAGGGTTTTGGCTAAACCAGTTTGGTTTACATCGTGCTGATACTGCCCCACCCCAATCGATTTTGGATCAATCTTCACAAGTTCTGCTAATGGGTCTTGTAAACGGCGCGCAATCGACACTGCACCGCGAATCGAAACATCGAGCTCTGGTAATTCTTGCGAAGCCAATTCACTGGCAGAATAAACAGAAGCACCCGCTTCACTCACCGTTACACGCGTCAACGTTAATTCAGGATGCGCAGCCATCATCTCTGCAACTAAGCTTTCGGTTTCGCGGCTGGCTGTACCATTGCCAATCGCAACCAAATCAACCTTAAATTCACTACATAAACGTGCCAATTCAGCAATTGAACCCGCTTTATCTTCTTTAGGTGCAAATGGATAAATGGTGCTGTGTGCCAATACATCGCCCGAGTCGCTAACGACAGCAAGCTTCACTCCAGTGCGAATACCCGGATCGACACCTAAAGTTGTACGACTACCGGCCGGTGCAGACAATAACAAATGACGCAGATTTTCAGCAAATACTTGCATGGCTTCATTTTCAGCATTTAATCGTTTGTCTGTCAGCAATGAATGTTCAATTTGCGGACGAATCTTACCTAACCAAAATAATTTTGCGGTTTGCTTTAAAAATTCTTGGCGCGCTGCTGGCTGAATCGTTTCTAGTGCATATTCCGTTTCAATGCGCGTTAATGGCAAGTCATCTTCACCATCCACTTTTAAGGTCAATACGTTTTCTTGACGACCACGCAACAATGCCAATAAACGATGAGATGGCAATTTATTTAAGTTTTCAGAGAACTCGAAATAGTCACGGAATTTCTTGCCCACTTCTTTCTTTTCTTCAGACGCGACTGCGCTTTTCAACACAGCGGTTTTGGCAAAAATAGCTTTTAATTCGACACTGAGTGCAATATTTTGCGCCCATTCATCAATAATGATGTGGGTCACCGCATCTAACTGACTGTCTAAATCAGGATAATCTGGATGATTAAAACCAACTAAAGCTTCTTTAGGTTCAATATCTTGCGAGATAATTTGCGTTGCAATTGGGCCTAAACCAGCTTCTTTTGCTTTAAACGACTTACTGGTACGTTTTGGACGATACGGCGCATAAATTTCTTCTAAGGCATTTTTAGTTTCTGCCGCATTCACCCGTGCAAGTAAATCATCACTTAACTTTTCTTGTTCTTGCAAAGATTGAATGACTTTTTCACGACGTTCATATAGATCACGCAAATAGCTTAAACGTGTATCTAGTTGACGCAGTTGCGTATCGTCAAGACCTTGTGTCACTTCTTTACGGTAACGTGCAATAAAAGGAACGCTTGCGCCTTCGTCAATTAAACGAATTGCAGCTTCTACTTGGTTCGGACGTACGGCAAGCTCGGTTGCCAACTGCTGAACGAGGTCAGTCATCGTGTTTGATCCCATAAGGAATAGAACTAAAAGCAGTGATTATAAAGACCATGCCTGTAAAATCTACCCAAAATATGCTCAAAATTTAAATTTCTTCTCATCTTTTGCAAATTAATTGCATTTTTTGCGGCCGATATTTTTATTTGAGTCATTTTATTTGGTTTTAGGTGCCTGATTTTAAACAGCAGATCATTTTGACTATGCTACTGTATATATTTGTTAATTTGAACAAATTAATACATAGCCAGAGCCAACCTTTAAGCATTATACTCAAACAATCAACAATGATATTTTAAAAATTAAGGGAGCACTTCATGAGTTTAGTGGTACCTGCAGATACTCAAGATGTAGCACTTCACGATAGCGACCGTGTAGAGCGGATTTTAGTTGTAGATGATGACGTTCGTCTGCGGACCTTATTGCAACGCTTTTTAGAAGATAAAGGCTTTGTTGTAAAAACTGCTCACGATGCTACACAAATGGATCGCTTACTACAACGTGAGCTTTTTTCGCTGATCGTTTTAGATTTTATGTTACCTGTAGAAGATGGCTTAAGTATTTGCCGTCGTTTACGTCAGTCGAATATCGATACACCCATTATCATGCTTACTGCGCGCGGCAGCGACTCTGACCGCATTGCAGGATTAGATGCTGGTGCAGATGATTATTTACCAAAACCATTTAATCCAAACGAATTGCTTGCGCGCATTCGTGCCATTTTACGCCGTCAAGTGCGTGAGGTACCGGGCGCACCTAGCCAACATATGGAAGTGGTGAGTTTCGGTCCGTGGTCACTCGATTTATCTACCCGCACATTAACCCGCGAAGGGCAAGTCGTGACGTTAACCACAGGCGAATTTGCCGTGCTTAAAGCCTTAGTACAGCATCCTCGTGAACCGCTCACACGCGACAAGCTCATGAATTTAGCCCGTGGCCGTGAATGGGGTGCAATGGAACGTTCAATTGACGTTCAGGTTTCACGTTTACGCCGCTTGGTTGAAGATAATCCAGCACGCGCACGCTACATTCAAACGGTTTGGGGCGTAGGTTATGTGTTTGTTCCAGATGGTTCAGAATAAACATCTTAAAATATCGACAGGATAGACTGTGAAACTTGACGCCATAAACCCGAAAGAACTGCTAGATTCATCTGGTTCATATGCACAGCCCCGCACAGCAACTCAGCGTTTTTTAGATAAACTAAAACCGCGTTCTGCGGCAATGCGAACCACCGTTCTTGTTGGCTTTGTGGTCTGTTTCAGTCTATTTATGTCGTTATGGTTTTTCTGGCGAACCTTGTATTTACCAGAAATTCAGCAACACGCCCGCTATTTAGCCATTGAACTCGACTTTATTCAAAACAGAGACCTTAAAATTGTTTCTAACAACAAAAGTGTCAATATTGATCAATGGCTAAAAGACCGGCTTGGGGTTGAATACGTCACTGATCCAACACGTTACCCCGTTGTTAAAGACAAACTGATTGCAGATTTTTTTACCGATAAAATTGAAAAGCGCTTAGCACTCGAAATTCAAGCCGATCGTGAAAATGTCACGGTTTTCTTTAAATTTAAACCCACCCCAAGCATTTGGATTCAAACCCCACAAATGCATGGACACTGGTTGCGTGAGCCTTTAAATACTTACGCCAACTATAGTACAGAGCTGATTTTTGGCTGGTTATTTGGTGTTCCACTACTCTGCTCAATTATTATTTTAACTTTGGTGCGTCAGCTGAATCGACCACTTAAACGCTTACAAAATGCCGCCAATGCGTATAGTCAAACCAATAAAGCCCCTTATTTAAGCACCAACCACGGTCCGCAAGAAATTCGAGAAGTGAACCAAGCCTTTAACCATATGGTTTACACCCTCGACCAAGCCGAAAAAGACCGTCAAATCATGCTAGCAGGCATTTCACACGACTTACGCACGCCGCTGACCCGCATTCGTTTAACCGCAGAATTGCTTCCCGATGAGTTTTTACGCGAAGGCTTAATTTACGATGTGGATGATATGGATGCGATTTTAAATCAATTCATTTCCTATATGCGCGATGGCTCCGATGAAGCACCCTCTGAAACTAACCTGAATAATTTATTACAAGAATTAGTGGTGCAGTTTAAACCGCTTGATATTCGTTTAGATGCCCAACCCTTACCCACGATTTGGGCCAGAAGCTTATCTTTAAAGCGCTTGGTTGGGAACTTAATTAATAATGCTAAACGCTATGGCGCAGAACCAGTCGAAATTTCTGCATTTGTAGAAAATGAAAAAATTCATATTTGTGTTGCCGACCACGGCGAAGGGGTGCCTGATGAGCAAATTGAAGCACTCATTCAACCTTTTGTTCGCGGCAATTCGGCACGTACCATTCAAGGTAGTGGTTTAGGATTAGCCATTGTGAAACGAATTGTTGATCTACATCAAGGTGAATTAACTTTGCGTAACCGCAAGCAAGGCGGTTTTGAAGCCACTATCTCTTTACCGCTCAACGCTGAAAACACATAATTTATCCATCTGCGGTTATTTTATCACCCCTAAAACATCCATTTTCCTATTCAGTGGATGTTTTTTGCTATAAAAACAATTCTTAATAATATTTTTCATATTATATTTCAAAAGCTTATAAATCTTAAAAACAGCAACAAACCTATCTATTTTTAAAAATTAGACCTTAGCCTAACAGCGCTGCTTTTTTTATAACACAAAGGGTAAAATTACTTTTACATAACTTAGAAAATCAATTTTTTGAGAGTAGAACAATGTCATTAGATCGTATTCGCTTAGCTTCATTACATGATAAAGTGGTTTCAGCTGAGCAAGCTGCAGAACTAATCCAGGACGGAATGACAATAGGGATGAGCGGTTTTACTCGTGCTGGTGAAGCAAAAGCAGTACCTTTGGCTTTAATTGAGCGCGCAAAAACAAATCCTGTAAAAATTTCATTAATCACAGGCGCAAGTCTAGGCAATGACCTAGATAAACAATTAACTGAAGCTGGTGTATTAGCACGCCGTATGCCCTTCCAAGTCGATAACACCTTGCGTAAAGCCATTAACAATGGTCAAGTCATGTTTATCGATCAGCATTTGTCAGAAACCGTTGAACAAATGCGTAATCTCACGCTTAAACGCCCAGATATTGCGGTGATTGAAGCTGTTGCAATTACTGAAGACAACCTTATTATTCCAACCACTTCGGTGGGTAACTCAGCAAGTTTTGTTGAATTTGCAGATCAAATTATTATTGAAATTAACACATCAGTAAGCACAGAATTTGAAGGTTTGCACGACATCTACACACCAGAAGCACGTCCAAATCGTGGTCCTGTACCACTAATTCATGTCGATGACCGCATTGGTGCCAAAGGAATTCCATTCGATCCAGCCAAAGTTGCAGGTATTGTCATTAACGACATGCCAGATTCTCCATCAAACGTGACCGATCCTGATGAAGAAACCCAAGCGATTGCTAACCACTTAATCGATTTCTTTGAAAAAGAAGTAGAAGCTGGGCGTTTACCTAAGAATTTAGGTCCATTACAAGCAGGTATTGGCTCAATTGCAAATGCGGTTTTAACTGGCTTTAAACACTCTAATTTTGAAGATTTAGTCATGTATTCTGAAGTACTGCAAGACTGTACTTTTGAATTAATTGATGCAGGTAAAATGAAATTTGCCTCAGGCTGTTCAATGACGCTTTCAACCAAATGTGGCGATCGTGTATTTGGCAACCTACAAAACTATAAAGACAAATTTGTACTACGCCCACAAGAAATTTCAAACCACCCAGAATTGGTTCGCCGTTTAGGCATTATTGGCATCAATACCGCACTTGAGTTTGATATTTACGGTAACGTTAACTCAACCCACGTTGGCGGAACAAAAATGATGAACGGTATTGGCGGTTCAGGTGACTTTGCACGTAATGCGCATCTTGCAATTTTTGTGACCAAGTCGATTGCTAAAGGTGGCGATATTTCATCGGTTGTACCAATGGTTGGCCATGTTGATCACACCGAACACGATACGGACATTTTAGTGACTGAACAAGGCTTAGCAGATCTTCGTGGTCTTGCACCGCGTGAACGCGCTCGTGTCATTATCGACAACTGTGTGCACCCAAGCTACCAAGCCGCTTTAAATGACTATTTTGATCGTGCCTGTGCCAAAGGCGGTCACACGCCGCACTTGTTAAAAGAAGCGGTTGCATGGCATACCAACTTTGAAGAAACAGGAAAAATGCTACCTTAATTCATCCTAGCATTTTTTTTAGGGCATCTCTTATAGAGATGCCCTTTTATTTGATAAAAGACTTATCAGAAGTCTTTTTTTGTTTTATTGTATAAATAACATTCAAAAAAATTAAAAAGATTATGTTCGTGATTCGCCCTTTTCAAGAAACCGATATTGAAGACTTAATTGGCTTATGGGAAGCCTGTGGACTGTCTCGCCCTTGGAATAATCCTGAAGTAGATATTTTTCGCAAAGCGCAGCAAAACGACCACCTATTCTTAATTGCAGTCAAAGACGAGAAGCTGATTGCATCGGTGATGGGCGGATATGATGGTCACCGTGGTTGGATGCATTATTTGGCCGTTCACCCTCAACAGCAGCGTTTAGGCGTTGCCACAGCGCTCATCCAGCAAATTGAAAAACGTTTGATTGCCATGGGTTGCCCCAAAGTACAATTATTGGTACGACAAGAAAATTTATCCATTTTAAATTTTTACGATCAACTTGGTTATGAAGAAGTTGATGCCGTCTGTGTAGGCAAACGCTTAATTCAAGATTAAATAAAATGACAATTTAAACCCATAAAAAAATCCCTAAAGTAAACTTTAGGGATTTTAGAATATGGTGGCGGGACCCAGGATCGAACTGGGGACACACGGATTTTCAATCCGTTGCTCTACCGACTGAGCTATCGCGCCGATGAGGTGTATTAAGCCTGAACTTAAAAGGATAGTCAATCACAAAATACTGTTTTTAAATCATTTGCTTATTGTTTAGACAAAAAAAATCCCCGATGAAATCAGGGATTATAAAATATGGTGGCGGGACCCAGGATCGAACTGGGGACACACGGATTTTCAATCCGTTGCTCTACCGACTGAGCTATCGCGCCAATGGGGCGTATTAAACACCTTTACATTTAAAAGGTCAAGTCCCTATTTATTATACAACGCATCAATCGTCTATTTTTTAGCTTAAATTGCTAGAAACTATATTTAACTTGCCCAGTTTTGCTAAATTACGCGCAATTGCCCCACAACCTGGAATAAAGTGCTGCACATTTTTTGCTTGTTCCTGTGCACATACTTCATCAATTAAACGTTCGGCAACACCACGCCCACGATTTGCAGGATGTACCACAATATATTTTAAGGTCCGTTCAGCACCGCTTCCGCTACTCCAAATTGCAGCAATAATCCGCTGATTAAATTCTGCCGTATAAAGTAAGGTATACTGTGACAACGCCTGTTGTAATTGTGCGATCGCCGCTGCGCCTGTTGGAAATTCAGGACTGCTATTGTACAACCGCTCAAGTTGGTCACGTTGTTCTTCGTCATCTATAGAAGTATAGACATGTACGCTAATAGGCATTGATTAACCCTCCTGAGCAAATTAATATGCTGTTTGCATATGCAACAGCTGTTTTAGATCAAAATTTGACGTTTTTGAGGAATGTGTCCATGACGCAACGTATCAGTGAAGTGGTTAGAAATACAAATGAAACCAAAATTCGAGTTCGTGTGAATCTCGATGGTACGGGGCAAGGCACATTAAACACTGGCATTCCATTTTTAGACCATATGGTCGATCAAATCAAGCGGCATGGTCTGTTTGATATCGATATTCATTGCGATGGCGATTTAGAAATTGACGATCATCATACCGTTGAAGATTGTGGCATTACCTTAGGTCAAGCCTTTGCCCAAGCACTTGGTGATAAAAAAGGTATTCGCCGCTATGGGCATTTTTATGCGCCTTTAGATGAATCTTTATCTCGTGTGGTGGTGGATATTTCCGGTCGTCCGGGCTTATTTATGGATATTCCATTTACCCGTGCCCGTATTGGCACCTTTGATGTCGATTTATTCGCTGAATTTTTCCAAGGTTTTGTCAATCACGCATTAATGACACTACACATCGACAATTTAAAGGGTAAAAATAGCCACCATCAAATTGAAAGTGTTTTTAAAGCCTTTGCTCGCGCATTACGCATGGCTTGTGAACAAGATCCGCGCGCTGCGGGTACAATTGCCTCAACCAAAGGAAGCTTGTAATGACTCGTATTGCATTATTAGACTACGGCATGGGCAATTTACACTCGGCTGCCAAAGCGCTTGAGCATGTGGGAGCAACGGTGGATGTCACCAACGATCCAAAATTGATTGCACAAGCCGATAAAATTGTATTCCCAGGTGTCGGTGCAATGCGCGATTGCATTCAAGGCATGCAAGATGCGGGCATTGATGAGGTGGTGCGTAACGCTGCGTTCAATAAACCCGTGTTAGCCATTTGTGTTGGCATGCAAGCATTATTAGAGCGGTCTGAAGAAAATGGCGGCAGTGGTGCGCTGGGTATTTTTAAAGGTACAGTAAAACGTTTTCCCGATTTTGACGGATTAAAAGTGCCACATATGGGTTGGAATCAAGTCCATCAACAGGATTCAAGCCATCCAATGTGGAATAATATCCCACAAGATGCTCGTTTCTACTTTGTGCATAGTTTTTATGTTGAACCTGAAGATCAAAACTTGGTTGCAGCAAGCTGTAACTACGGCTTAGAGTTTTGTACTGCCATTCATCAAGAAAACCTTTTTGCAACGCAGTTCCATCCTGAAAAAAGCCATACCGCAGGTTTGCAACTACTGAAAAATTTTGTGGAATGGAAAATTTAATTTCTCTTTTACGATTGGGCTCACTTGGTGGGCCTTTTTATGGCCTGAAAATCACGGATAAAACAGCACCAAGCACTTAGCGATTAACAAATACTTTGCTAAGATGTGATCAATTTGAATTCTCCTGACCAAGCAAGGAACGAAAGCATGCTAATCATCCCCGCGATTGATCTAAAAGATGGAAAATGCGTCCGCTTAAAACAAGGCCGTATGGAAGATGATACCGTTTTTTCTGATGACCCTGTGGCAACCGCAGCGCATTGGGTTAATGAAGGCGCACGCCGCTTGCATTTGGTGGATTTAAACGGTGCATTTGCAGGAACACCCATTCATAAAAATGTGGTTGAAGCGATTGCCAAAGAATTTCCAGAACTACCGATCCAAATTGGTGGCGGCATTCGTTCATTTGAAACCATTGAACATTATTTAGAAGCTGGCGTATCTTTTGTCATTATTGGCACCAAAGCCGCTAAAGAACCTGAATTTGTTGAAGAAGCGTGTAAAAAATTCGGTGGTCATATCATTGTTGGGATTGATGCGAAAGATGGCTATGTTGCAACTGACGGCTGGGCAAATGTCATGGATTTAAAAGCCACAGACCTTGCCAAACGCTTTGCCGATGCAGGTGTATCTAGCATTGTTTACACCGATATTGCCCGCGATGGCATGATGCAAGGCGTGAATATCGAACAGACAGTTTCATTGGCAGAATATTGTGGTCTTCCAATTATTGCATCGGGTGGTGTGACCAATTTAGATGACGTTCGCAACTTAAAAGGTCAACCTGGTATTTTAGGTGCGATTACCGGTCGTGCCATTTACGAAGGCAGCTTAAGCCTGCGTGAAGCCCAAATTTTACTTGACGATAACTTGCTATAAACAACGTTTATAGCAAGATGGATACAATGCCTGATGTAAAAATCAGGCATTTTTATAGAGATGCACCACTAAAACTTAAAAAATAAATTAAAGCCTGCGCATTGTTACTGACTTTAACCCAACAGGCTGCTAGGATTTGTACACTCTTTTGCCGATGCGATTGTCATGGAACTCATCAACTTTATTCTACATATTGACGTACATTTACTCGAATTTATCCAGCAATATGGCGTATGGATCTATGCGATTTTGTTCCTGATCATTTTTGTAGAAACCGGTTTGGTGGTCATGCCATTTTTACCTGGCGACAGTTTACTGTTTGCCGCAGGAGCACTGGCAGCATCGACTGGTGCAATGAACCCATGGCTACTGATTGTATTGCTGTTTATTGCCGCGGTTTTAGGCGATAGCTTAAATTATCAAATTGGTCGTCATCTCGGGCCTCGTGTCTTTAATTTAAATCTGCGTTTTATTAATCAGGATGGTTTAAGAAAGACCCAAGTTTTTTTTGATAAACATGGTGGTAAAACCATTATTATTGCGCGTTTTATGCCGTTTATTCGTACCTTTGCCCCTTTTGTGGCAGGCATGGGCAAAATGAATTACGCCACTTTTTTAGTGTTTAATGTCATTGGCGGATTTATTTGGGTCAGCTCATTTATTATGGTGGGCTATTTCTTTGGTTCACACCCCTTTGTAAAAGAAAACTTTAGTCATTTAATGTTGGGGATTATTGCCTTTAGCTTATTGCCTGCGGTGTTTGAGTTTATTCGCAACAAACGCAAAAAAATATAATCATCTTAAACATATTTAAGGGAAATCAAATGATTTCCCTTTTTTATAACTCAGCTGTGGCAGCTTTACGCACAATAATTGGACAGTTCTTAAATTTTGCTGCTTGAACAATGGCATCTTGTTGCCCCATTAAACGCGCAATTTCAGTTCGTTTGCTATTTGAAGATTGTCCCAAATTGACTGAAACGCTAGGCCCAAAACCCCAGCCACCGCGACCAAAGCCACCACCTAAACCTAGACCAACGCCCATTCCAGTTCGTTTTGCAGGTTGAACACCTTGGTCTAAATATTGTTGTAAGCGGTTATATTCAGCTTGTAACTGGCCACAATTTAATGCCTGGTATTGCGTTGGCGAGACATAAGTTGGCTTGATGGGCATGCTGGCACAGGCACTTAACAAACATACCGCACTTAAAGGAAGAATTAATTTAGATGCGAACATAGCATTCACCTCAATGAAACATTTAGCTCATATTATGAGCATAGTACAACTTTCCATGTGGCTTTCAGCTACTAATTTGTAATATCCCTCATGTTATCTAAAACAGAGCAGGTTTTATCTTCACCAAATAAAGAATGGCAAAAAAGGCAATCCACGCCAACACCATTCCACCTCTACGCTGTACCCACAATATTTCTGTGCCCGAGGATGGTTTAAATGCTTTAATCACCGAAGATACAATAACGACAAATAAAATCATTTTGGCATAGAACCAGCTTTGCACTTGAAAATGTTTCAAATACAAAAGCGTCAAGCCAGTAAGCAAAATCAGCGCAAAGGAACCATGTTGAATGAGTATAAAGATACGACGATACGGCCAATTACAGATATCTTGCGGTTCTGCTTTCATTAGAAACAAACTTTGCCCAATAAAGCTAATGAATAAGAAAAAAATGGCACATCCATGCGCAATTTTTAAGGCCAGTAAAACGTCCATTTGATTAACCTACTTTAGGTGCATGCGCACATTCTGGACTTGTGGGTGTATCACCCTGCCATTCATTCGGTGCATAGGCATGAATGGCAAGCGCATGAACTGCACCACCGCCTGCAGCCAATAACGAATGAACTGCTGCATATACTTGTTGATGGCGTTGCACCAAACGTAAATTGTTAAATTGTTCACTCACGATGACCACTTTAAAATGCGACTCTTTGCCAGGATAATAGCCGGCATGGCCAGAGGATTCATTGATGACCTCCAAATGAATGGGTGTCAATTGCTGTAATTGATCAATCAGCTGCTGCTCTAAACTCATTTTTATAACATCTCGACCTGTGAAGGCTTAAAAGTATATCAAGAATTGCGTCGCTCCGTTTTTTAACGATAAATTTCTCCTCTGTTTTGTACATAAAATGGATTAACTTAAAGTAAAAAACCGAAATTCGGTGCTATTTTACGCAATTGAATCAAGTTTTTATTGAATCCTCTTGCTTCTAAAACGATTTAAGGTAATATATGCAGCACGCGGGAATAGCTCAGTTGGTAGAGCACAACCTTGCCAAGGTTGGGGTCGCGAGTTCGAGTCTCGTTTCCCGCTCCAAATTCTTTTTTGTTTAGTTTTTTACAGTAAAAAATTATTCGACCCTGCGGGAATAGCTCAGTTGGTAGAGCACAACCTTGCCAAGGTTGGGGTCGCGAGTTCGAGTCTCGTTTCCCGCTCCAAATTCTAAAAGCCCTAATCGAAAGATTAGGGCTTTTTTATTTTTGATTTATAACATAATTTTTAAAATTCTTAATCTTCAAAGCTGAAAACTTTAAGGTATGACTACAAGTTGAAAAATGATTGAGTGACCAAAAGTGACCAAATGGTGACTCTCCCTTAAAGTCCTTTAAGATTCTTTAAGCTCTTTATTGATAAATTTCGATGAAATAATAGCACTGATTAATGTCACAACATTTTTTCGTCAATTCATCTTGTAGCTATCTAAAGTAAATCTCATTATTTTTTATGGTGACCAAATTTGGTCACCATATTTTCATATATAAAGCAAATAGTTAGATATCTTCTGCCTTGTATTTCAATAGCTCTCCGACATCAACACCCAATAAAATACACAGCTTTTCAAGTGTATCAAAGTCAACTCTTGTTGATTGTCCATTATACAACTTGTGCAATGTGGTTTTACTCATCCCAGTTGCCCTTACAACATCTGCGACTTTCATGCGCCGTTCAGCTAAAAGGACTGGTAAATTGCAAACTATCATTTAATTACCACCATTGTGTTAAAAAGTACTTGCATGATGTGTTAAATGACTTTAATATCTCATTTATGGTACTTAATACCATCATCATGATACTTTATTAAAGGAAACAAATATGAATTTAACTTATCTTACAACAAAAGAGCTTTCAGCACGAATTCACTATACTGAACGTACTATTCGTAATCAGTTGAAGGACAGCGTGCTAATTGAAGGTGTTCATTACATTCGACCTTTTGGTGGTCGAAAAATTCTATATGTTTGGGAGCGAATCGAAAAAGACATGACCGACACTGTTTTAAGTTGCCTACATACTCTGCAATTGGGATAAGGAGAACAGACTATGGCGAGTACTCAATTGTGAATATGCACCACTTGTGCAAGAGCTCACGGACTATAGTGCAGAGGAATATCAGAAGATTCGAGATGAGCTACTTCAAAATCCATATGGGCAAAATCATTGGTTTGTTATTGCACACGTGCTAGGTCATATTGAACCTGTCGAAACATTTAAAAGTTATATTCATTTGAGTTATCTCATTGCAGGTCAAAAGCTTCTTAAATATTGCCCAGACATGACCAATGAGCTAGCCAAAAAAATCATGGGCTTTAATGTAACCTTTAAAGATCTCAAAGGAACAAAAGATGATAAGAACTTTGATTTTGAAAAGAACCAAGTATTTCTTGCAACAAAATTATTAAATGATCAAACGAACTGGCTACAGAGTAATGCCTCTGACATTTTGAATGAGCTATCCGCACAAGCTCAGCAACCACATAACTTTTTTGAGTTCTTTGCAGGCACAGAAGACTCTAAAATTCCCTTTCAACGTTTTTACGAAACACTTAAATTATTAGAGGTTACGAATGATCCTAAAATTACCTCTCAACAGATGTGCTTACCAGAAGAGCTTGTAAGTTACTGGTATGGTAATGCTCAAAAATTAGCTGGGCTTAATTCAAGGAAAGGCAACCCTCGCTTATTTAGCAAAAATAGCTCTACACATTTAAGACCCTCAATGGTTGATACTGCTGAAGATTTACATGTGGTGACTTATTTTTTTGAACAGCTACAAAAAATGGCACGCAAGAATCCAATACAAATTGAATATGTGTTGAACGTATTTTTAAGTCGTGTGACAGCATCACACACAGGTATTCATTTCCGCTGGACAAATATCAATCAACTAGAATATTTTTATATCCAAGCTAAGGATTTATTTCCTACCAAATTTTGGCATCTACTTGGACAAAATTTACTGACTCAATTAGATGCTAGACAGCAACCGCAACTTTATAACTTGGCAAAATCAGTCACGCCCAAACACCCTTCTACACAAGAAGATTTTCCACGTCTGCAACTCTACTCATTGAAAGATGGTAATGCACTTGCTGCATTCAAGTTTTGTTTGCATCTTTCTTGTATAGGCTATCCACAATCTATTCAGCTTAAAGAGTTAGAATAAGGTAAGCACTCGTTGGACCCTATTTGCATGCAAGCGGGTTGGGTAATTCTGCCAAAGCAGTCATCTTTGATGATTGCTATTTTAGCTCAATATTTATGTTTTAGTCAGGTACAGTAATCTGACGTAGTACAGTATTAAACAGCATAGAATCTCCCAAATAAAAGTCCCCTGCTAACTCGGAACACATCAATTATGAAAGTACAGTTTTCTTGGCTTATATTTACATTTGGCTAGGGTGTGTTGACACTTACTGCTCAAATATTAATTTACAAGGGTAGCCATAAAAATATACAAGCGAGAGCAACTGAACTTTCATAGTTTCGTTTCAGCTTGTCATATCGAGTGGCTATCCCCCTAAATTGCTTCAGTCTACAAAACATATTTTCAACTAAGTGTCTGATTTTATATAAATACCAATCCATA
>NZ_VTDU01000018.1:0-49852 GCF_035615615.1 Acinetobacter sp. MD2(2019)
TCAAGTGCAGCCTTCAGATTCATTGCACCCTTCATCTTTCAGGGTTCATGTGATCGCAGCACTTTTGCTGGATGGCTTGAATATTTACTCAAAGGTTTACCTAAAGATAAAAGTGGTCAGCACCCAAAATACCTATTAATTTTAGACAACGCTTCGATTCACAAAGGGAAAGAAATTGATGAATTGGCTACTCAATACAGTGCCAGACTCATGTATTTACCAACGTATAGCCCTGATTTTAATCCGATTGAAAAAGCATGGTCAGTTTTAAAAAGAAAAGTACGAAATATTGTCAGTCAAAAACAGAAAAATGTTATCGAAGCTTTAGATATAGCATTTAATGAAATGTAGTAAACTTTTTTAATCCAGCTATATTTACCCATTACATAATCTAACAATATTTTCTTTATCATTTCTTACATCCGATTTATTTAAAATTTGATCAACCTATTTATACTGTAGAGCATTTTTTACGCAATTTGATGTAGATTGAATTAATAGAACGGACTGAAATATTGGTGAGTTTAGCTGTATCGGATGCAGTAAAATCCATGGCAAAAAAGCGAATAATTTGCCTGATTTTTGCTTCTGCAATTCTTGAACAATAGTAGTATCTATTTTTTACTTTCATATAAGGAGGTTACCCTACTTTTTAATATGCTTAACGCTCTATACGCAAACCAAATATATTCTTTTGTATTTCTTGTGTTTTTTTTACTGTAATTCTGCATTCGTACCGCTTAAAACCACACAGATATTACCGTATACTCAGCAGATTAAAGTCTGCAACCTTTTCATGTCTATGATTTTTTAAATCATAAGGATCGCGTATTGTGCCCATCGATGATTTGACGTCTGAGAGTAATCTTCCCAACATCCAATGGTGGGGCGAATTTCATTTTGAACCAAATCAAACCCGTGCTTGGCGGTTTGGCTCATTGTTGTTTCGCTTAACGCGCGGATTACAAGAATGGCGCATGGAATATCATCGTCCTGACGTTCAATTTGATGGTGAACAAAGTTGGGAGGAAATTTTAGAACCTGATTTTGTATTTCCGCATCCAATTCATGTTGAACGGTATATGTTCCGTAAAATGGGCAATACCTTTCATTTAATGCCGCGTTTAGCCGATCGTTCGGTTGTAATTCGCCCTGTCGATCCGATGTATATTCCCGCAGGTCAACGTGGTCTGCTCTACATTAGCACGCCATTGTGGATTTCTGGTTTTGCCGAAGGTCAAAAAGACGCTTTATTCGATTTGCCCATTATTCGCCCAAAAGACACATGGTTTGGCCCAGATAAACGAACAGGCGAGCTATGTTATGCCACCGCTGTCGATGGTCGTACCGAACTTGAGCAATTACAACCTCGCGCATTTCGCGCAGTTACCCCAATTATTTTTCATAATAGCAGTAATGAACTATTACGCTTTGACCGCATGAATGTTCCGGTCACCGCACTGCCGCTATTTTATAGTGAAAGCACCAATCGTTTATGGACCTCGCACATTAAAGTCATTCATGAATCGTCGGATCGCACACCACGTATTCGTATTGAAAACCGAACGCCGCCTCGAGCAGGTGAGGTTGCATACATGCATGCACCTCGTTATCCTGAAAGCGCCTTATTCCACATGTTTGATTCTTTTTTCTAGGAATAGATATGGATAAATCACAAATTCCACAAGACATTATTTCTAGTCTAAAAAGTATTTTTACCAATTTTAACTTAGAACGAATTAGCGAAATATTGGTTGCCGCCTGTATTTGTTTTTTGGGTTTTGTGATTGCAAGACTTGTATCCAATACCTTTATTCGTACGCTTGGCATTCGCTTTAATGCACATCAACGCATGGTGTGGCGGCGTGGTATTTTTTATACTATCTTCATATTTTTTATTATTGCAGGCTTAAAAGAAGCTGGCTTTAAAGTCAGTGTCTTTTTAGGTGCAGCAGGTATTTTAACGGTTGCACTGGGTTTTGCCTCACAAACCTCTGCAACCAACTTAATTAGTGGTTTATTCCTGATTGGCGAAGGCTCGTTTGAAGTGGGCGATACTATTCAACTGACCCTCATTCGCGGACAAGTGATTGAAGGTGAAGTTACCTCTATCGACCTACTTTCGGTCAAATTATTAACTTTAGATAATCTATACGTTCGCTTACCAAATGAATTACTCATTAAAACTCCAGTGATGAATTTATCTAAATATCCAATACGACGCATTCCTATTGTTTTGGCGATTAGTTTTAATGAAAATCTATCCAAAGTGCGCAATGTACTGCTCGAAACAGCGCATACTCACCCATTGGTATTAGAAACGCCCAAACCTGAAATGTCTGTAACTGCATTTGGAGAATCCTCCATCGAGCTTTTATTTTCGGTGTGGTGTGAACAAGAGAATCATGGCGCGGTGAAAGACTCATTACAAGAACGTATTCGCAATGCCTTTGTGAATAATAGTATTGAAATTCCTGTACCTAAAATTGGTTTTATGAGCGTTCCACCGCAAGCTGAATAATGCGTTAAGCTTATTATTTTTATAAAAAACGATCGCTTTATAGGTCGTTTTTTATGCTATTGATTTAAATCTTGCTCAAACTTTTTTAACAAGCATCTTGCTGCATTTGTACTTCAAAAACTTCTTTTGGCATAGGCTTCCCCAATAAAAAACCTTGAAACTGTTTGCAACCTAAGTTTTTTAAAATTTCGAATTGCATTTCTGTTTCCACACCTTCAATGGTCACCATCAATCCCAGACTTTTCGCTAACTGAATTAAGCTTGCCAACACCAATTCATCTTTTGAGCCAACGGTTAAGGTCTGAATAAAGGCACGATCAATCTTCAGTTCATTCACCGGTAAATCTTTTAAATACACAAAACTTGAGTGTCCTGTGCCAAAATCATCAATTGATAATCGCACCCCAAGCCGTCTAATTTTCCTAAAAATTTCGATGCTAAATTCAATATTGTGCATCGCAGTACTTTCGGTAATTTCAATAATCAAGTGATTCGGATTAACCTGATATTGCTGTAATAAACTTTCTAAACGGGCAATTAAGCCTTTATGTTCAATTTGTACCGCAGATAAATTAATAGAAATGGGTGCATAATGATATTGTTTTAACTCCCACTCCTGAATTTGTTTACATGCTTGCTCCATCACCCAATAACCCAACGGAATAATTGAACCAGTCGCTTCGGCCAGTGGAATAAACATATTTGGAGAAAGCAATCCGAGCTTTGGATGTTGCCAGCGAATCAATGCTTCGACACCACAAATTACCGTTTGATCGGTAAACTTCGGCTGATAAAACAAAACAAATTGATTTTCTTCAATCGCCTTAAACAAATCATTAATTAATTTGGACTGGTGTCGTTGTTGATATTGGCCCAAATTAAAATTAAATACGTGGAAGGTATTTCGCCCTTCAGATTTTGCTTCCAACATAGCAATATCGGTATGCATCAGCAATTCTTGTAAGCTTTTTCCATGTTCGGGGTACATGGAAATACCTAAACTTGCAGTAATATTAATCTGGTTTTGATCAATACTAAAAACAGCATTAATACATTCTAAGATTGTTTCTGCCAAGGCTTCAGCTTGCTCAATGCTACAGTGCTCTGCAACACATAAAAATTCATCGCCACCGATTTTAAATAAGGTTTGATCTGCATTAAGCACTTGACTTAAACGACGGGAAAACTCTTGTAACAGCTCATCGCCAACATGATGTCCAAACGCATCGTTAATGGCTTTAAAACGATCTAAATCGATACCAATAAAGGCAATCCCCTGTTGATGCAGTCGATACTGAGAAAATATTTTTTTGATATGTTGATTTAACGAATTTCTATTTGGTAATTGGGTTAAAGAATCATGTTGGATTAAATTAGACAGTTCATCATTGGCATAAGAAATTTTCTGATCCCGATCATTTAAACACCATTCTAACCAATGCAAAAACACAATAATTAATGTGCTAAATACAGTAACTATCAGCATCTCAGAAATAAGCAGTCGCTCTTGAATAAAATTCAATAGCTCAGGCTCAGAGATATTTCTTACATACGGGATATAAATTGACTGTAACGCAATTAAACTGCCACCGAGCAGAAATGAAATAATAATGCGAAAAGGTGTGACTTTGGCAAGTGATGACGCTTTACGGGCAAGCCAAAAAATCAACAGCAACGCGACACTCATCAGAGCAACGATTGCAATTCGTGAAGATAACGAAGGCACTTGAAGAATATAGGCTGGTAAAAAGGCTCGCGCAGCCAGCTCGTAACTGAACCAACTTGCAATGGCCAATCCAATGGCTGCTAAAAATAAGGTAAGCTTGGTTAAATACTTTTTTTTGATCACGCTAATTGCAATAATTGGAATGCAAAGCGCAATTACATAAGAAGCTAAACTGAAGACAAAATTAAAAGAATGCAGCACTGCCATATTAATCAGCAGCATCACTCGAATGAGAATGATCCACATGACGGTGCCTAAAAGCACAGCGACACCAAACATACGTGTTAGTTTGTATTGGGGTTTTAATGTTCTAAATAACAGTTGTTGAGCTGCTATTACCGCATAACACATCCATGTTGCAGTAATAAATGAACCAACGACAAAGCTCATGTCATATTCCAATACAGGCATTTTGTCTTTCCAAAACTGATGCTACTTATTCTATTCACCAGACTCGAGCAATGCTGGTACGACCCATTATTTCAGAACAAATCTAGGCTAACATTATCATTATATGACATAAGATCAAGTGCTATTTTTGATGAATAATAAGAATTGATCTTGCTTTATGCTGAAACCAAAACCCAAACAATTTAAACTATCATAAACTGAATAAAAAGAAACCAAGATTTTGATTTTATTGTACAATTTTAATACTTTTACGCTTTTCAAAACGATTCTCCTCTTTAGGAAAAAACATTTTATGCCAACCAATGAGTCATTCTTTGGTGACTGACATTGCAAAGCGACTACAGAAATTGCTGAACCAAAGAAACAGCCAAAAGCCTCGCAACACAAACTAGACTATAAATCATTTTATTAAATTTATGTGATTTATTTCGCAAAATTTTCAATTTATTATATAAGTGTATGAAAATAAATTTCCAAAAATTAAATTTATATATATTTATCATAATGTTAAGTAAATTTAATTCAGAAAAATAAATGCTTTTATTTAACCGATTCGGATTGGTTTTTTTAAATGGGTTAAGTACTATAATGCTTCACAACGTGACTCGAATTGAGATCAATAAAAAAATCTGCTCATTGCTGAACAGATTTTTTAAATCAAAACACAATCAACAGGTTAATGCTGTGATTGTAAATGTGCATAATCTAACAGCACATTCCCCGCTTCTTGTACAAAGGCTTCATCTTCAGGTAAGGCTGGGCGTTGAGTGGCTTTCATTTTGGCACGAGACTCACTCAAACCATCCAAATAGGCTTGATAACTCTCCCAATTCTGAAAGGCTTTTAAGCCCGTTGCAGCACGGCGTTGATTTTCTGCATCTAAGGTTTGCTGTTCTAAACGCAAAATTTCCGCTTTACGCTGATCGATATCTAACACCACACGTTTTTCGTCATCGGCTTTTTTCGCCAATTGACTGCGCTTTTGCAAATACACAAACTGTGGATCTTTGGCGACACGTTGCTCAGAAAGTTGATCTAAAGCAGTTACATATGGCGCAACTGAACCTTCGCGTTTGAATGGTGCAGTTGGAATGGTATCCCATTTCAAGGCATTTTTAGCCTTACGCTCACCAAACTGATCATTCCAAATATCAACCAGCTTAACATCTGGAATAACACCTTTGTTTTGAGTGCTGCCGCCAGTAATCCGATAGAATTTCCGCTGTGTTAAGGTCGCCTGACCATACGCTAAAGTATCGAGCTGAATTTGCGCGGTTCCTTTACCAGTTGTGGTGCTTCCAATAACAATACCGCGATTATAATCTTGAATCGCTGCAGAATAAATTTCGCTGGCCGATGCAGATGCCAAGTTGACCAACACCGCCAATGGTCCAGTATACGTTTGATGACCGCCATCGGTATCTTCAAACACACTGACATTGCCGTTGCCATCACGAATTTGTACCACAGGACCCGATTTAATCACCTGCCCAATCATCTTCGAGACTTCTTCTAAGGAGCCACCAGGATTGTTGCGCAAATCAATCACAATGCCTTCAACATGTTTTGCAGATAATTCTTTTAACGCATTGTTGGTGTCATCTGCCACAGAGCGGTATTCCGCGCCTTCACGGCGTGCACGATAATTTAAGTAAAATGATGGAATTTCAATCACACCAAAAGTGTGTTGTTTGCCATCGCGTGTGATGTTTACTGTACGCGATCTGACACCTTGGTCATCTTCTTTAATCACATCGCGAACTAAGGTCACAATACGCGCTTGACTCATTGGTGCACCGGCGCCCAAGAGTTTAAGCGTAATTTTGGTGCCGCGTTTACCACGAATTAAACCCACAATTTCTTGGCTTGACCAACCAATTACATCCACCATTTTTTCGCCATTTTGGGCAACGCCAATAATGCGATCTCCGGCTTTGACTTGACCTGACTTACTTGCAGGCCCGCCCTCTACAATGGTTTCAATTTTAGTATAGTCTTCATTGCGGCGTTCAGGACGAATGGAAACCCCAATGCCTTCAAGCTGCAAGGTGGTTTGACGATTCAATTCCATCGCATCGACTGGTGGGAAATAGTTACTGTGCGGATCATAACTGAGCGTCATCGCATTTAAAATTTTGTCGAGCACGTCATCGCTTTTAATGCGTTTAATCCGCTCGAGCTGACGTGTATAACGCTTGGTTAAGGTTTGTTCAGGCGTTAAATCTTCCGGACTGGTTAGATCTTGCCCATCCGCCAACGATGGATCTTTTTTCAAGGCAGCTTGTTTGGCTAAATCTTCTTGCTTGGTAATGGTTAAATTAATCAGTTGTGAAACCAACATTTTGCGCCAGTACGCTTGCTGCTCGGCAGGCGTATCGAAATAGGCGGCTTTTTCACGGTCGGTTTCGATATAAACATCTTTTTGATGCAGATTTTGTGGCTTTTTCAGCTCGGCCAACATAAAACGATAAAATTCGCTTAAATGCTCACGATATTGTGCATGAATGGTATACGCAGGAGTTAAGTCGCCCATCTTTAAGGCAGCGCCTAAATTTGCCCCATATTTATTTTTATAGCTATTAATCTCGGATGCCAAGAACATGGTATGGTCTGGGTCTAAGCTGTCTAAATACATGCCTAAAATGCGGTTTGAGGTTTGTGCATCCAAGCGCATATTTAAATAATGTTGACGATCAATTAAGGTGGCCAATTGGCGTGTCACCAATTGCTGCGCCTGTGTTGGCTGAATATTGTTTAAAACAGCGCCTGATTCTGTAGTTGGTGCAGCAATGGCCTCGTTGACCGCATGGGTGAAAAACAAACCACCAGTTGCTAAGGCAACGGCACATGCAATTGTTTGAAGTTTCATATATTAGTCACACTTCCTTTGAGTTCACCAAAATTTAGTTCTCTGCTGTTTTTACAGCAGACAAACATCTTCATCGTCTTTTTTCATGTATAAAATTTCACGAACAGATTTGATAAGTTTCAATATCTTAATCAAACTATTGATGTTCTGTCGTGTAGTTTTATCATATTCTGTGCTGACAAAATGTAGCAATTCATTGCAAAATCTAAATTATTTTTTCAAATTCACCCAATGGAACCTCTTATGATTGGCGCTTTAATGTTAGACATTGCAGGGACAACGCTGACCCAACAAGACATTGAATTGTTACAAGCCCCTCAAGTCGGTGGTCTGATTTTATTCGCTCGCAATATTGAATCACCACAACAGGTTCGTGCACTGACGGATCATATTCGTCAAATTCGCCCAGAACTTTTAATCGCAGTCGATCAAGAAGGTGGTCGTGTTCAACGTCTAAAAAATGGCTTCACGCTGCTACCCGCCATGGGCCGCTTTGGTGAATACTATCAACAACATCCAGAAAAAGCGCTCGTACTGGCCGAACAATGTGGCTGGTTAATGGCAACGGAAGTATTAGCGGTCGGTATCGATTTTAGCTTTGCACCCGTTTTAGATCTTGACGATGTTAGCGATGTAATTGGCGACCGTGGTTTTGCTAAAAATATAGAAGATATTCCGAACTTAGCCCACGCATTTATGCAAGGCATGCACCGTGCCGGCATGGCAACCACAGGCAAACATTTTCCGGGACACGGTTCAGTTAAAGCCGACTCACATGTCGCCGCTGCAGTCGATGTTCGTAGTTATCAAGACATTTACGACAAAGACATGCAAAGCTTTATCCAGCTTATGCCAGAGCTCGATGCTGTGATGCCAGCGCATGTCATTTACCCGCAAGTGGACCCAAATCCTGCCGGTTTTTCAAGCTACTGGATTCAAGAAATTCTACGCAAGCAACTCAACTTTGACGGGGTGTTATTTTCAGATGATTTAACCATGCAAGCTGCGTGCGTTGCCGGTGATGCAGATGCGCGTATTCTTGCCGCGTTAGAAGCCGGTTGCGATATGGGCTTAGTGTGTAATAATCGTGCTGCGGCCTGTCTTGCACTCGATGCAATTCAACATTTACCACAACCGAATCAACAGCGGTTAGAGCGAATGCGCGGTCGAATTCCAAATATTCAAATAGGTGAACAGCTTGGATTAGGCGAAGAATGGCAAACCGCAAAACGCACCATTGAAGACTTTAAACAAAGTTTTGTTTAACAAGCAATGCAAAGATCAGCGCCCGCTTGCGCTGATCTTTATTTTAAACACAGCAGAGCAAAATGGTTCAATTTCCAAGATGAGACTGTTACTATCAACAGGGATCCCATAAGTAATTGAATCAAGATGCAACAGTCGATCGAACAATACATGCAGACCGTTGGACAACAGGCACGCGAAGCATCGCAAGTGCTGTCTAGTGCGTCCACCAAAGTCAAAAACGATGCGCTTCAAGCCATTTATAATAGCTTAGAGGCTGAACAAGCGGCTATTTTAGCGGCCAACCAAATTGACATGCAAAAAGGCCGCGACAATCAACTCGACAGCGCCCTTCTCGATCGACTTGAGCTGAACCCCACACGCTTTGCTGGAATGCTGCAAGGCTTAAAAGATGTGATTGGCTTGATTGACCCGATTGGTGAAATTACAGATTTGGCTTACCGCCCTTCGGGCATTCAATTGGGTAAAATGCGCGTGCCTTTAGGCGTTGTCGGCATGATTTATGAATCGCGCCCAAATGTGACCTTAGAAGCGGCATCTTTGGCGCTTAAATCAGGCAATGCCATTATTTTACGGGGTGGTTCAGAAGCACTTGAATCGAACAAAGCCATTTCAGCAGCCATTCAACGCGGTTTACAGCAATCGAGTTTACCTGAAGCATCGGTACAAGTGGTCGCCACCGCAGACCGTGCGGCTGTCGGGCAATTAATTACCCTGACTGAATTTGTCGATGTAATTGTACCTCGTGGCGGCAAAGGTTTAATTGAACGCATTAGCCAAGAAGCGCGCATTCCAGTCATTAAGCATTTAGATGGTAATTGCCATGTTTATGTCGACTCACAAGCCGACTTAACAAAAGCGCTGAACATTGCCTTTAATGCCAAAACACATCGTTATGGCGTCTGCAATGCCATGGAAAGTTTATTGGTCCATCAAGATGTTGCTGCCACGTTTTTACCTGAAATTGCCAAACGCTATGCCGAAAAACAGGTTGAGCTGCGTGGCTGTGAAAAAGTACAACATATTTTAGGCCAGCACGTGATCGCCGCCACAGAAGACGACTGGTATACCGAATATTTAGGGCCTATTCTTGCGGTGAAAATTGTTGCAGATATGGATGAAGCGATTCGTCATATCAACAAATATGGTTCACACCACACCGATGCCATTGTGACTGAAAACTACACTTTAGCGCGCCAATTTTTAGCCCGCGTAGACTCAAGCTCGGTCATGATTAACGCATCGACCCGTTTTGCCGATGGCTTTGAATATGGCTTAGGTGCTGAAATTGGCATTTCAACCGATAAAATCCATGCACGAGGACCTGTTGGCTTAGAAGGTCTAACCTCGCAAAAATGGATTGTGTTTGGTGATGGTCAAATTCGCCAATAAAAACAACCATCTAATGCTTTAAGTTTTTTCTGTCTGCGTGGCATTTTTTGCACCAGACAGAAGAATGCTTAAATTTTGTTCTAAAATTGTGATTATTTATTTTCAAAATAAAACCGACATCTAAGTATAAAATTATTTTTTAACAATAACTTGCACATATTCCCCCAAAGTCGTATCTGCTAAAGTATAGCTTGGTCAAAAAAATAACCCATGTTAATAATAAGGGAATAAAATGACTTAAGCTGTTTAGGTATCACTCAAAACAGCACGACAAATAGGAAATAATAACGTGTCAAAAACGATTTTAGTGATTAATTGTGGCTCATCTTCGATTAAATATGCCTTAGTGTCAGAACGCCGTGAAGATCGTATTTATGGCCTTGCCGAAAATTTAGGCTCAGAACATGCACGGATTAAAGGAATTACCGTTGGTGGTGAAGCCTTGGAATTGAATATTCCACATGCCGACCATCAACAAGCCTTAGAGGTGTTACTGGGACGCTTAGCCAATTATCATCCCGAAGCGATTGGACATCGAGTGGTTCATGGCGGCACGCTCACCAAAGCCGAATTACTTACACCAGAGATTATTCAACAAATCAAAGCCGCAACACCGCTTGCGCCACTGCATAATCCTGCACATTTGGTCGGCATTGAAGCCACCATGCGTTTGTTTCCAGACTTGCCTCAAGTTGCGGTGTTTGATACCGCGTTTCATCAAACCATGCCGGCACATGCTTACCGCTATGCTGTACCAAAATTTTTATATACTGAACACAATGTGCGCCGCTATGGTTTTCATGGCACAAGCCACGCCTATGTGTCGGAACGCGGCTCTGAGCTTGCGGGCAGCTTTAAACAAGGCGGCTGGCTCACCGCGCATTTAGGCAACGGCAGTTCGACCTGTGCCATTTGGAATGGCCACAGTGTCGATACGTCTATGGGCATGACGCCGCTTGAAGGCGTGGTGATGGGCACGCGCAGTGGCGATGTCGACCCAAGCTTACATAGTTTTATTGCCAATAATTTAGGTTGGGATATTTATAAAATTGACCGCATGCTAAATAGCCAAAGTGGTCTACTGGGTTTATCCGAACTTTCCAATGATATGCGCACGCTAATTGAAGCATCAGAAGCTGGTAACGAAGATGCAACTTTAGCCATTGAAGTGTTCTGTTATCGTTTAGCTAAATCACTGGCAGGATTAAGCTGTGGCTTAGCCAGTATTAACGGATTAATTTTTACCGGTGGAATTGGTGAAAATTCGGCATATATCCGAGAAAAAACGGTTTCTTATTTACCACACTTTGGCTTTAATTTAGACAAAAATGGCAATAACACATTAAAACGAGGCACAGAAGGTCGAATTGATGCGAGCACAGGCCCACAAATTTGGGTCATTCCAACCGATGAAGAAGGTCGTATTGCCCAAGAAACTGCCTCTGTCGTTGAACAAGCACAACAAGTACAGCACACAAAAATGGCTTAAATCGCCCAACAATTTCGTATTAGGTGGCTTTATGAATACCCTACTTTTAATTCCAACAGCAGAAAGTGTCGGTTTAACCTCTGCATGTTTAGGAATGATTTACGCACTCGACAGCCACGGCATTCAAGCCGGTTTTATTAAACCTTTTAGCCAAAGTCAAGATGATACCGACCACGGCACAGCATCGTTATATCACGAGCTATTTAAACACCCAACTGCAGATGCAATTACACATGCCGATGTATTACGTGCCATCGCCACCGATGAAATTGATGAATTGCTCGAAGATGCCGTGCGTTTGCACCGAGAAACAGCCAAGCAACACCAAATCGTGATTGTAGAAGGGTTAGTCGCCACCGCAGAAGATTATTTTGCCAACGAATTAAATGCACAATTGGCCAAAGCACTCGATGCAAAAGTGATTTTAGTAAGCAAAGCCGATTTAGGCTTGCCGCAGCAAAGTGCAAAAAAAATTGAAGCCAGCTTACGTTATTTTGGCGGGACAGAAAGCCGGCGCGTTGCGGGTATTTTATTTATGCGCACTAAAGGGCTATCGGTTGCATCGGCGCAAATTCCGGTTGAAATCGACCCAAGCTTACGTTTAAGCAATGATCTTCAAGTCTTTACCGCCACATTGCAGCAGTACAATCGTCATATTGGAAGCGATGCACTACCAATTATTGGTGTGGTTCCTTTTAGCGATACTTTAAGTGTGCCACGTACGCTCGATATCGCCAAAACCATTCAAGCCGAATGGGTGCACCAAGGTGAAGCCGAACAGCGCCGAATTCAGCACAGTAGTTTAATTGCGTCAAGCATAGAACACGAACTGAGTAAATTTGTGGCAGGTGAACTGATTATTAGTGCATCAGAACGAGTCGATGTCATCTTAGCCAGTAGTTTGGCCACTCAAAAAGGCATCCCTCTGGCCGGTTTGGTCCTTACAGAACGTAATGTCCCGAATGCAGAAATTTTCGATTTTTGTCAGCAAGCCATCGAGCTTGGCTTACCGATTTTACATACGCCACTCGACAGCTTAGAAACCGCACAGCGACTCGCACATTTAAATAATGAAGTGCCTGCAACCGACTTAGAACGTGCCAAACAAGTGTGCCGTTTTGTGGCAAGTCATATCGATCCTGCATGGCTAAGCCAGCAAAATGTAAATATTAAAAAACCGCGCTTATCACCTGCGGCATTTCGTTATGAATTGGTGCAAAAATCAATTGCAGTGAAAAAACGAATTGTGCTTCCCGAAGGCGATGAACCACGTACCGTTGAAGCAGCCGTGATTTGTCAATTACGTGGTTTAGCCGATTGTATTTTATTGGCCAAACCTGAATCTGTGCAGGCTGTAGCGCAAGCACGCGGCATTCAATTACCCGACAACTTAGAAATTATTGATCCAGATCGCATTCGAGCTCAGTACATCGCACCCATGCTTGAATTACGGAAGGGAAAATTAAACGAAGCACAAGCCGAACAACAATTGCAAGACACCGTGGTGTTAGGCACAATGATGCTTGCGTTAAACCAAGTCGATGGATTAGTTTCAGGTGCGGTGCATACCACGGCCAATACCGTCCGTCCGGCATTTCAACTGATTAAAACAGCGCCAGATTATTCTTTGGTGTCTTCGATTTTCTTTATGTTGCTGCCGGATGAAGTCTATGTTTATGGCGATTGCGCGATTAATCCAGACCCAAATGCAGAACAACTGGCTGAAATTGCCATTCAATCTGCCGATTCAGCCATTGCCTTTGGTATAGAACCACGTATTGCCATGATTAGTTACTCGACCGGTACATCGGGTGCGGGTGCTGACGTAGAAAAAGTGGCTCAAGCCACCGAAATTGCCAAACAACGCCGCCCCGATTTACTCATTGATGGGCCGTTGCAATATGATGCAGCCTCGGTTGAAAGTGTCGGTTTATCTAAAGCACCAAATTCGGCTGTAGCCGGTCATGCCAATGTGTTTATTTTCCCCGACTTAAACACGGGCAATACCACCTATAAAGCAGTGCAGCGCTCTGCCAATGTGATTAGTGTTGGGCCAATGTTGCAAGGTTTGAATAAGCCAGTTAACGACTTGTCACGCGGGGCATTGGTCGATGATATTGTGTTTACCATTGCCTTAACTGCCATTCAGGCACAGCAACAACAGGACAATTTGTCAAAATAAAGCATTCAACTCTAAAAAAGACCAAACCCATGTTTGGTCTTTTTAAAATTAGCCGTTTAAATACAGATGATAATTGTCGTGATCAATTTCAAAGCCCAATTGTTGATACAGCCGCTGCGCCACAAAATTTTCTTTGCCTGTTTCTAAGCCGACATAAACCGCAGCGTGCTGTTTGGCAAAAGCAATCGCTTGATTCATCAACGCCTTACCTACACCAAATTGACGAAAATCTTGCTGTACAAATAAATCATTCACAATCCAAATTTTCCCCATAGACAAAGACGACCACGAAGGATACAACTGCACAAAACCAGCCAATTGGTTTTCTATTTCTGCCACATAAATTTGTGACGTGGCATTGTTTAAATGTGCCTGTAAAAATTGCGGTGCCGCAGTATGATCTTCAGATTTTCCATAAAATGCCCGATATTGATTAAACAAATCTGCCAAAACTTCAAGATCACTTAACTGTGCAGCTCGAATCGTCAAATTAAAATTGCTCATTGAAACCTCTAGTGAATCACGCCTATTGCGCTCTGCAGCAAAGTATGGCCAAATCAGCTTATATCTAAAAATACTTATTTTTAGTCACTTCATTCATTTTTGATATGGTTTGCTATGTTCGATTATCGTCAGATTGAGATTTTTCAAGCGGTGATGAAAACGGGCAGCATTACCGCAGCAGCACAGTTATTATTTACCTCTCAACCAACCATTAGCCGTGAAATTGCACGGCTTGAACATGTATGCGGTTTTCAATTATTTGAACGCAAACATGCTAAAATTTATCCGACCGAAGCGGCATTCATTTTATATGAAGAAGTCTTGCAAGCGCATATTGGCTTAGAACGGATGATTCATACCGCACAACAGATCCAGCAACATCAATTCAGTACATTAAAACTCTGTTGCCTGCCCTTTTTAGCGACCACATTGCTACCCAAAACCATTGCTAACTTTAAGGCTCAGGCCGCACAAACCGCCCTTTCAATAACCCCGCTTGAGTCGCCTTTTATTGAAAGTCAGCTTTCTTCACAGCAGTTTCATTTGGGTTTAATCGAGAACCAAACTATTCCTACCGGAACTTCGCTACAAGTTACATTTACCAGCCAAGAAGTGTGTATTTTGCCCGAAGGTCATGCTTTGCTTGCCAAAGCATGTTTAAGCCTTGAAGATTTTAATGATGTCGAATTTATTTCTTTTAGCGCGCAGGATCCCTATCGTCAGCAAATCGATGCCATTTTTGCGCAAGCCAATATTCAGCGTAAAATTTCCATTGAAACCCAAAGTGCCCATGCAATTTGTAAGTTAGTTCAACAAGGGCTTGGCGTATCGATTGTGAATCCATTGGTGATGCTCGATTATGTCAATCAAGGTTTAGCATGGCGACCTTTAAGCGTTTCTATTCCCTTTACCTTAAACCTTGTCCGCGCCAATCATCGCCCCAAATCCGCTTTGGTTGAAATTTTTAACCACGCGCTAATGGGGCAACTGCAAAACATACAACACACACTGCAACAGCATCACCTTCCCACACAGCTAGAGCGTTTTGACCTTGTCAATTAATGCAAAATTTACAGCAGCTTGAGCATGTATTGTCGTGGTATCAAAGGTTGGCACTGAAAAATTGACATCTCCAATCAGCATACAAATTTCGGTACAACCTAAAATGATACCTTGAGCGCCTTTGCTAATTAAGTCTTCAACAATTTCAATATATTGCTGTTTCGATGCCGCATTGACCTGCCCTAAACAGAGTTCGTTATAAATCACATCATGTACCACTTTTCGTTGCACCGCATTGGGAATCAAAACTTGAATGCCTTGCTCCTCTAAACGTGCACGATAAAAATCCTGCTCCATGGTAAATGCTGTACCCAACAAACCCACGGTGTTGCACCCAGTGTGTAGAATATTCAGCGCTGTCGCATCGGCAATATGTAAAAAAGGAATTGAAATAGCGGCTTCAATGGTTGCTGCAACTTTGTGCATGGTATTGGTACATAGCACAATACAATCGGCCCCAGCCAGCACTAACTTTTGCGCTTGTTCCGCCAAATAATGCCCTGCTTGTTCCCACAAGGCTTGTTTTTGTAATTCCTCGATATAAGCAAAGTCGACACTGAGTAAAATAAGCTTTGCAGAATGCAACCCACCCAATTGAGCATGGATGTGCTGATTAATTTTTTGATAATACAACGCAGAAGATTCCCAACTCATGCCACCCAGCAGACCAATCGTTTTCATCGCACATTCCTTCAATTACACTGTTTAAGTTTATTTAACCATTTCATTATTTCATTCATTTCAGCGCCCAAGCTTCACTGCTGAAAATCTCTGCAAAAGCACCCACAGCAATGCCATTTTGTCATATAATTTATCCCGCTAGCTAACAGCCCGCTCAAGAGAAATTTGTTATGACAACAATCATCAAACAAGACGACTTGATCACATCAGTCAAGGATGCACTTCAATTCATTTCATACTATCATCCGCAAGATTTTATTCAGGCGATGAGCCGTGCGTATGACCGTGAAGAAAATAAAGCAGCAAAAGATGCGATTGCCCAAATTCTGATTAACTCACGCATGTGTGCAGAAGGACATCGCCCGATTTGCCAAGATACAGGAATCGTGAACGTTTTCCTTGAAGTGGGTTTAGATGTTAAATTTGACCTCACCATGAGCTTAGATGATGCCATTAACGAAGGTGTACGCCAAGGTTACTTAGAAAACAGTAACGTACTTCGTGCATCGGTTTTGGCAGATCCCGCGTTTGGTCGTAAAAATACCAAAGACAACACCCCTGCGGTGATTCACTACAAGCTCGTTCCGGGCAATAAAGTGGATATTACTGTAGCTGCCAAAGGCGGCGGTTCAGAAAATAAATCTAAACTTGCGATGCTAAATCCATCTGACTCGATTGTCGATTGGGTACTTAAAACAGTACCAACCATGGGTGCAGGTTGGTGTCCTCCAGGAATGCTTGGAATTGGCATTGGCGGCACTGCCGAAAAAGCCATGATGCTTGCCAAAGAAGCACTCATGGAAGAAATTAACATGGACGAATTACTCCGTCGTGGCCCACAAAGCAAAATGGAAGAACTTCGGATTGAAATCTTCGAAAAAGTCAATGCGTTAGGCATTGGCGCTCAAGGCTTGGGCGGCTTAACCACTGTTTTAGATATTAAAATCAAAGATTATCCATGTCACGCCGCAGGTAAACCTGTTGGCATGATTCCAAACTGTGCAGCAACACGTCACGCTCATTTCCAACTTGATGGTTCAGGCGTTGCACACATTCAAGCCCCTAAATTGGAAGATTATCCTTCGGTGACTTGGGATTCTTCACAATCTAAACGCGTGAATTTAGACACCATTACCCAAGAAGAAATGAATTCTTGGAAACCGGGCGATACTTTATTGTTAAACGGTACGATTTATACAGGTCGTGACGCTGCGCATAAACGTATGGTGGATATGCTCAATAATGGAGAAGAACTCCCTGTCGATTTAAAAGGTAAATTCATTTACTACGTTGGCCCTGTCGACCCAGTAGGTGACGAAGTGGTTGGCCCTGCTGGCCCAACTACTGCAACACGTATGGACAAATTTACTCGCCAAGTATTAGAAGCAACTGGCTTGTTTGGCATGATTGGTAAAGCCGACCGCGGTCCTGCTGCGGTAGAAGCGATTAAAGACAATCAAGCAACTTACCTTATGGCGGTGGGCGGTGCAGCCTATCTTGTTTCTAAAGCGGTCCGTGAAGCCGAAGTGGTGGCTTTTGCCGACTTAGGTATGGAAGCAATCTACAAATTTGTGGTTGAAGATATGCCTGTTTCGGTTGCAGTCGATGTTAACGGCACCTCTATTCATGCCATTGCACCAAAAATTTGGCAAGAAAAAATTGGCAAAATTCCGGTAATTGACGCAACTGCATAAATACAGTAACTCAAATACAGCAAAAAACACGCCACTTGGCGTGTTTTTTTATTTACATTAATGACCATCTTCTTTTTGGAACATGAGCATGCAATTAAAAAGTATAAGCCAAATTATTGCATTATTGGGTGGTTTGTTCTGGTTTAACTTCAGTCATGCCACTCCCGCCTCCCCAACTTCAATTGATAAACTGTTCGATGTTTTACAAATTAAGCAAAATACTCAGTCGATGGTTAAACCACAGCAACTCAAAATGCTCGGGCTAGACAAAGAACAATTTTGGACATCGGTTGAACCACAGCTGAAACAGCTTTATCAACAAAATTTAACCGAAGAAGAAATCCAAGCATTGAATCGTTTTTATGCCACACCAGAAGGTCAGACACTGTCGCAAAAAATGCCCTATTTAAGCCAACAAACCTACGAAGTGGTGATTAAAAATATGATGAGCAATAGCACCATCAGCAATGGCTTATTTAAAATGCTAGGGGTTGATGGCAACTAGCCTGCGAAAAAATAAGCGCACTGTAAAATTGGCTCAAGTGCGCTTTTGGCGGTTCTTTAAAATACTTCATAAAGCATGATTGTTCGATAAAGTCATTCCATTCAGCTTAAAATCTATCTATTATTTTATTTAAATAAAAACAGCAATATTTTGTAAGGAAAATCCCCATGTTAAAATTAAAACATCTATCTCTTGGCTTAGTTCTTGCATTCAGTGCTTATAGCAGTACCAGTTTTGCAAGCCCTGCAAAGCCCGCATCCGTTGAACAACTGATGCAATTGGTACAAGTTCAAAAACTACTCAAAGAAACTTCGCAATCTATGAGCCCTGTGTTTGAGCAGCAAGCGCGCACTAGCATTCAAAATTATACAGGACATCAAACATTAACCGCGCAAGATTTGGAGGCGGTTAAAAAGCTGACCAATTTGTATTTGGACACCATGAGCGATATTTTTAAAAATTTAAATACTGAACAAATGATTCGCAATATTTATCAACAAAGCTTCACGGAAGAAGAAGTTCAAGCGTATATTCGCTTTTTAAAAACCCCTGAAGGCCAGTCAATTACGGCTAAAACACCTGTAATTATGCAACAGACCATGCAGGAAATGACTCAAGCAATGCAAAAAAACATCCTTACAGACGCACAAAAAGCACAATTACAACAACAAATTGAAGCGATTTTTAAAACCTTACCCAAGCAAGCTAAAACCAGTACGACCGCCAAATAATGGCAGAATAACAAGCCATAAAAAAAACGCGCATCGAAATGCGCGTTTTTTTATTTTCAGACTAGGTTTAAGCAGATTTAGAATCGACCACTTTTAAGTCTTTTTTCTCATCTAGATCAACCACTTTACTACGCTCAGCTTTAAATTCTGGCATGGCTTTATCGTTAATCACCGCAGAGGTCACCACTACTGTGCCCACATCGGTACGACTTGGTAAGTCATACATGGTTTCAAGCAGCGCATTTTCTAAAATTGAACGCAAACCACGCGCACCCGTATTACGCTCTAGGGCTTTTTTCGCCACTGCACGTAATGCATCATCTTCAAACACTAAATCGACATTTTCCATATCAAACAAGTGTTCATATTGACGGGTTAACGCATTTTTTGGTTCAGTCAAAATTTGCATGAGTGCCGCTTCATCCAACTCTTCTAACGTTGCAATCACGGGTAAACGGCCAATAAATTCAGGAATTAAGCCGAATTTCACCAAATCGGTTGCTTCAACTTGGCTAAAGAGTTCCGACAGTTTTTTGCTGTCATCTTTCTTTTTCACCTCAGCATTAAAGCCCATTCCACCCTTTTCTTGACGTTGTTGGACAATTTTTTCTAAGCCTGAGAATGCACCGCCACAAATAAATAAAATATTTGAGGTGTCAATTTGAATGAATTCTTGCTGTGGATGCTTACGTCCGCCTTGTGGTGGAATAGATGCAACCGTGCCTTCAATCATTTTTAACAAGGCTTGCTGTACGCCTTCGCCTGAAACATCACGAGTAATCGATGGATTTTCAGATTTACGAGTAATCTTATCAATCTCATCAATATAGATAATGCCTTTTTGGGCTTTTTCTACATCGTAATCGGCTTTTTGCAATAGTTTTTGCACGATGTTTTCAACATCTTCACCCACGTAACCGGCTTCGGTTAAGGTGGTGGCATCGGCCATTGCAAAAGGCACATCCAGTAAACGTGCAAGTGTTTGCGCCAATAATGTTTTACCTGAACCCGTTGGGCCGACAAGTAAAATATTACTTTTAGCAATTTCTACATCATTATGCTTACGCTCAGTCTGACTGGTTTTCAAACGCTTATAGTGGTTATACACCGCAACTGAGAGCGTTTTCTTTGCCGTATCCTGACCAATCACATATTGATCTAGCGCAGCACGAATTTCATGAGGTTTTGGCAAAGGACGGTTCGCCCAATCGCCAGCATTTACTTCTTGACTGGTTTGAACCAAGTCTAAGCATACATCCACACATTCATTACAAATGTAGGCGTCCTCACCTGCAATCAGTTTCCCGACTTCAGACTGCGTTTTACCGCAAAATGAACAATGTTTTTGTCCTTGAGGATGTTCGGACATATTGTCTCCAATTTAATCTTTTGAATTTATGGACGTTTCGTTAATACAGCATCAACCAAACCATATTCTTTTGCAGCATCGGCTGTCATAAAGTTGTCACGGTCGGTGTCGCGCGCCAGTGTTTCATAATCACGGCCACTATGCTCTGCCATTAAACGGTTTAAACGTTCTTTAATGAATAAAATTTCACGGGCATGAATTTCAATGTCAGAGGCTTGTCCACGGAAGCCACCTAAAGGTTGGTGAATCATTACACGTGCATTTTCCAAGCAATAACGCTTGCCCTTTGCGCCCGCATTCAATAAGAATGCGCCCATAGAAGCCGCTTGCCCCATACAAATGGTCGATACATCGGGTTTAATAAACTGCATCGTATCGTAAATGGCCATACCTGCTGTTACTGAACCACCCGGTGAATTAATATATAAGTGAATATCTTTATCAGGATTTTCAGCTTCTAAAAATAACATTTGCGCGACAATTAAGTTCGCCATGTTATCTTCAACTTCACCAGTTAAGAAAATGACGCGCTCTCTGAGTAGACGCGAAAAAATATCAAATGAACGTTCACCACGAGACGATTGCTCAACAACCATAGGAACTAAAGCATTTTCAATATTTGGAACATACATACGTTTATTTATTCCTAAATTTTTATGACCTAAACCATGACAACAATATGAGGGATAAACGTCAAAATTGCAAAAATATTCCGAATTAAATTCCGTAATCGAAAGGAAAAACTCAAATATTTATTTTTCATCATGACGCAATTCTTAAAACTAATCCGTTCTATCTAGTGCATCGAACTTTTAAGCCGACTTTGCATAGAATACATGCAGCATCGGCTACACTAATTCACCCTTCTGACCACCGAGTTTTATTAGCTTTAACTACAATTTATCGCTTTTTAGTTGTCAAAATTGACAGCGTATTGTAAAAAATATTGATGACACAACAACGTATCTATACAAAAAGTATCATTTTTTTCTAAAAAACAGATGCTATCTTTAAAAACATAAGCTGTTATTAAAATGAATGCATAACTAAAAGGATGCCCTATGAGCCTAGAATTTACCCATAAACCGAATTACTTCATGTTTGCACAATTGCTTATGCGCTATGTACAACAACAAACATCCAGCGCAGCCAGCACCTTAGAAGTTTCAATGCACGATCTGTCCGAACTGTTTCATCACGACACAGCATCTATTACCACCAATTTAGACAGTATTTTAAATATTGCAGATGAATATAAAGTCGAAACCGTGCAAGGCGATCAAAAAATCATTGAAAGTTACAGCAAAGACAGCACCCAACAAGTCCTTATTTTAAAACTGAATGCCGAAGCCATGAAGTCATTAAGCGATGGAAAGCGTTTAATCGAACCCAATGCGACAGATTATAATTAAAAAACTCAGATATAAAAAAGGCGCATTAAATGCGCCTTTTTTATTACAGCATCGAATTAACCTTGTTGTTGACGAGCTTGTTGCTCTTTTAACAAGTCTTCATAAGATACCGCTGTTTCTGTTACTTTTGCAGAAGCCAAGATGTGATCAACCACTTGATCTTCTAACACAACTGCTTCAATTTGAGCGCGTTGTTGTTTGTCATTTTTGAAGTATTCAACCACTTCAGTTGGATCTTCGTAAGAAGATGCCATGTCATCAATATAAGCTTCAACGCGTGCTTGATCAACTTCAAGTTTCGCATCAGCCAATACTTTGCTTACCAACACGCCAAGTTTAACTGATTTTTCAGCTTGTTCTTTGAACAAATCATCTGGCAACATGCTTGAGTCAAATGCTTTCGCGCCTTGAGCACCAAACTGTTGTGTAAATTGTTGGATCATTTGTTGACGTTGACGGTCAATTTCTTGAGCAACCATTGCGCTTGGAACTTCAATTTCGTTAGCAGCAACAAGTGCATCGAAAGCCGCCGATTTAACTTGGTTACGAAGACCGTTTTTCACTTCACGTTCCATATTTTTACGAACGTCAGCTTTTAACTTCTCAACACCGTCTTCTTCTGTTAAACCGAAGATTGCAAGGAATTCAGCATCAATTTCTGGTAATTTCGCTTTTTCAACTTGTTTTACAACAATTTTGAATTGTGCTTGTTTGCCAGCAAGATTTTCTGCTTGGTAATCTTCAGGGAAAGTAACATCAATCACTTTTTCTTCGCCTGCTTTCATACCCACGATTCCATCTTCAAAACCAGGAATCATACGGCCAGCGCCTAAAACTAATTTAAAGTCTTCTGCAGAACCGCCTTCGAATTTTTCGCCATCAATAGAACCTTCGAAATCGAAAGTCACTTGCATGTCTTTTTTCGCCATACCTTTGGTCACAGCCCAAGTTTGACGTTGTTTTTGCAAGTTCTCAATCATCACATCAACATCAGCATCGTTGATTTGAGTTGATTTACGTTCAACTTCTAAAGCATCAAATGCATTGACTTGAACTTCTGGATAAACTTCTACAGTCGCTTCAAAAACCAATGCATCTTCTTTGTTTTCAACTTTTTCAATGTTTGGCATGCCTACAGCATTGATTTTTTCTTGTTGAATCGCTTCAAATACGCTGTCACGAATAATGTCGTTAACAACTTCTTGGTAAATGCCCGCACCATATTCACGGCGTACAACATTTACAGGTACTTTACCCGCACGGAAGCCGTTGATTTTCACAGTTTTGGCAGTGCGCTTTAAGCGAGCTTCAAATTGCTCGTTAACACGGCTCGTCGGTACAGATACGTTTAAACGACGGGCAACGCCCGAAACCGCTTCAGTCGTTACTTGCATGGCTTCCTCAATCTAGTTAATAGTAGCAAATTTTTAAAGTCGTCTATTATAAGCGATCATTACAAGATATACAAAATTTTGCGTCGAGATATTTAAATTACGCGAAGAACTAAACCTTTTCGTAATCTCACGCCAAGACCAAATTAAAATTCACCAATTAGAAATAAATACCGCAACAGCAGCTTGCCTTTATGCAATGGTGTCAGTTGAGTCAAAGATTAAAGAGAAGTAATGTATACATTTGTTGTTTACTTGCACTATTTTGATTGAAAATTAATCTAAAATTTAACACAAACAAAAATCATTATTATTTACACTAAAATAGATAATTTTAATCTATTTTACCAATCGCTATATATTTCAAATTGTTAAAAAGAATTGTTAACGCTATTTTTATAAAAAATTACAATTTATCCATTATTGATCGTTTTTTCCTATCAGCAAAAGGTTTTATTAATAACAATTATCACTAATATTTAACAAATTCTTAACACCCCATGTGCTAGAGCCACAACTATGTCACTGATTAAAACTCGAAAGAAGATCGTTTCTTCTGCAATTGCTTCATCTTTATCTATCTTTGCAACCACAACGTTTGCAGATGAAGTTGCACAATTACCAACTATTCATGCACAAGCAACGAAAGATAATAGCTATAAAGCGGATCAAGTTTCTAATACTAAATTTACTCAGCCACTGGTTAATACAACACAAACCATTTCTGTGGTAAAAAAAGAAGTCTTGGCAGATCAAAATGCCACTACGCTTACCGAAGCGCTTAAGAATATTCCAGGTGTTGGTGCATTTGCAATTGGTGAAAATGGTGCAATGAACACTGGCGATGCGGTGAGCATCCGTGGTTTAGACGTTCAAAATAGTATTTTTGTTGATGGTCTGCGTGATATTAATACCGCAACACGCGATGTATTTAACACCGAACAAGTTGAAGTCTACAAAGGAGCATCAGGTACAGACAATGGCCGTACTGCTGCAACAGGCTCAATCAACATGGTCTCTAAAAAAGCAAATCTAAATAATGCTACAAGTGGGACTTTAGGTTTCGGTTCAGATAGCTTTTACCGTGCAACGGCTGATGTAAACCAAAAAATTAATGACACTACTGCAATTCGCTTAAACGCTATGGGTGAAAACTCTGATGGTATTGGCCGTGATGTGGTTGAAAATAAAAAATGGGGCGTTGCAGGCTCTTTAGGTCTAGGCTTAGGTACAGATACTCGTGCTTATATTAACTATATGCATGTTGAGCAAAACAATATTCCAGATGGTGGCGTTTCAACAGTTGGTCTACCAGGGTTCAATGCGTCTAACTCTGCAAACTATGCTGCTGCTCAAAGTGCTTATTTAAACAACAACAAAGTTAATCCTTCGAATTTTTATGGTTCTTCAAGTGACTTTGATGATGCACAATCAGATTTAGCCACAATTATGATTGAACATGATTTAAGTGATAAAACCACACTATCAAGCAGTACACGTTGGGGAAGAAACTCGCATAAATATTTAGCGACAATTCCTTTTTCGATTGTACCAAATACTGCAATGACATCAGACAATGCGCAAATGAATCGTCTTGCGAACTCTGGAGATAGCAGTAATACACTTTTATCAAACCAAACCAATTTACAAACTAAATTTAATACCGGCTCAATTGAACACGATTTAAGTACTGGTTTTGAAGTTACTCAAGAAAAATCAAATGTAAATGGTCTAACAGCAGGGACTATACCAACAGTATCACTTTACCAACCTAACCATTCAGACCCTGTTTCACTCACTAGAAATCCAGACTCATGGTCTGTTGGACAAGTAGATACTTATTCAGCTTATATTTTTGATACAGTAAAACTACTGCCAAACTTACACATTAATGGCGGGATTCGTGCAGATAACTATCATTTAAAATCTGATGGTTCTGCAAATATTGCAGGTCGTGGTCAACCTGCTACATATCAAGCATTCCACTATAAAGATTCTGGCACGCTGTTAAACTGGAAAGCTGGTATTTTATTTAAGCCAACTGAACAAGGTAGCTTATACGCCAACTACTCAATTCAGCAACAAGCACCAGGTACTCTTGCCGGTGGTGATGGACTTGAATCAGGCAACCCTTTTGCCCCTTCGACTCAAGGCAATAATGCGAATAACTTAGATCTAAAGCCTCAAAAAGCCAAAAATGCTGAAGTCGGTGTGAAATGGGAATTCTTTGATGAGCGCTTATTATTAACAGGTGCTTACTTCTATACAGAACTCACCAACCAACTTGAAAATATTGGCTCTACAAGCACGCCACTCTATGTACAAAGTGGTAAAAAAACCATTCAAGGTGTTGAATTGGGTGCAGTGGGTAACTTAACTGAACACTGGCAAATTACCACTGGCTATACACATCAAGACACGAAGCTTAAAAATGTAACACAAGCGACAGGTACTGCAAGTACATCTGCAGATGGTTCTGACGTTATGCCATTTACACCGGGCGATGCATTCACTTTCTGGTCAACGTACAAAACTGACAAATGGAGCATTGGTGCAGGCACGCGTTATACTGGCGAAATGAAAAAAGCTACTGATGGTAACAAAGTTGGCCCTGCTGTAATTGATGATTACTGGGTTGCTGACGCAATGGCAAGCTACCAATTAACCAAAAACATTGGCTTACAGTTCAACATTAACAACATTTTTGACAAAGATTATGTTGCAAGCATGAACCGTGGCGGATGGCGCTACTTCCCTGGCGCAGAGCGTAACTACCGCGCAACGATTAACTTTAAATTCTAATGGTTAGATGATTAGAGTCGCATAGAAGCACAAAAAGCCTTAATTCGTTAAGGCTTTTTTTAATTATACTATTTAGCTAAAAATTTGATTCCTTTTACTTGAGGTGGACTTATGCTCCTTCATGTCCCAAATGTCCTGAACAAAGACCAAGTCCAAATCATCCGACAAAAGTTACAACAAGAGCAACTCTGGATTTCTGGAAAAAAAACCGCCGGCACACAAGCACAAAACGTTAAAGATAATTTACAACTGAATGCAAATTCAGAGGTTTTTAAAGAACTGAGTCCATTTATCGCCGACACTTTACGTAAAAATCCCTTTATTCATTCCTTTGCACTTCCCAATGAAGTTTTGCTGCCGCTGTTTAATCTTTATCAAAATGGTGGGCACTATGGCAATCATGTCGACAGCGCCATTCATTATTCAGCTGAAAAAAATAAACAAATCCGTACCGATGTGTCGATCACCTTGTTTTTAAGCGAACCCAATGAATACGAAGGCGGTGAACTGATTATTGAAGATACCTACGGCGAACATGAAGTCAAACTTGATGCGGGTGATGCCGTCATCTACCCTGCAACCAGTTTGCATCGGGTTGAACCAGTAACGCAAGGTATGCGTATCTGTGCCTGCACATGGATACAAAGCATGATTAAAGATGACTGGCAGCGCAGCATGCTGTTTAATTTAGACAAAACCATTATGAGTTTACGTCAACAATTTGGCGACACGGCTGAAACAGCGCAACTGACCCATCATTACCACAACTTACTGCGCCAGTGGGGAGATGTATAATGGCAATCTCCCACTCACCTTTAGCTGCACTCACTCAAATTCCTGCACATCTACAAACCGTTTTCGATTATGAACAGCAAGCACAACAGCATTTAACTGCAGAGGTTTGGGGATATTTGTCTGGCGGTGCAATGCAAGAGATAAGCGTTGAAAATAATCCGCGACAATTTGAACAACTACAACTCATTCCCCGCCCTTTAAATAATTTAACGCAAGGACATACTGCCGTTGAATTGTTTGGACAGCGCTATCCACACCCGATTTTTTTAGCGCCGATTGGTCATCAACAATTGTTTCATCCACAAGGCGAAGCAGCTACGGCTCTTGCGGCCGAAGTCATGCAAAGTAACTATATTTTAAGTAACTTTACCAATACCGCGATGGAGCAATTGAATACCGATAATCCCTACAAATGGTTTCAATTGTATTGGCAAGGTTCTCGTGACAAATCGTATCCGCTGATTCAACAAGCAGAACAACACGGCTTTAAAGCAATTGTGGTGACGGTTGACGCACCGCATGTTGGCATTCGCGACCGCGAGCGAAAGCTCGGTTTTCAACTACCTAAAGAGATGCTGCATCCGTATACGCCAACGCATATCGATTTTCCTCAAGTTTCTCCGACTGAACATCCGTTATTTAATGGGCTAATGAAAATTGCGCCGCAGTGGGACGATATTGCATGGCTGGTCAAAAATACCCAATTGCCCGTTATCTTAAAAGGTATTTTGCATCCGGCAGATGCCAAACGTGCCATTGAACTTGGCGTGCAAGGCATTATTGTGTCGAATCATGGCGGGCGGATATTAGACACCACCATTGCACCACTCACCGCATTAGAAATGATTAAAAGTCACATTCCAAGCCATATTCCGGTACTTTACGATGGCGGCATTCGCCGTGGCAGCGATGTGTTTAAAGCGATTGCCTTAGGTGCTTCGGCGGTATTAATCGGTCGCCCTTATATTTATGGATTGGCAACCGCTGGTGCTTTAGGGGTAGCACACGTCATTCGCTGCATATTGGAAGAATTTGAGGTAACCATGGCTTTAATGGGAACATCAACCTTAAAAGAGATCAATAGCGAGTATATTTATCGAAAATAAATCAATTTATGCAAAATATTTTCTAAAGCTTTGCCTTTAAGATTAAATTCGGTAAATATTTCCCAAGCCACTGCTTTATTATAATAAAAGCAAATGTACTGCGATGTATTGCACTTAACTTGTTGTGATGGCATTGCTCGTACTTAAACGTGTTGTGCATAATTGCTTATGATTCAAGTTCGTAAAGCTTGCTAGATTGACCCGATCTCTTTGTTTCATCTCTAATACCCTTAGAGCGCTGATAACAATGGCTTTAGTGTCTTATTTTGACTCAGCAATCCGTTAAGCAATTGAAATCTAGATTTAACACACCATATTTAAAAGTAGCTATTGCCATTACCCCAGCGCAAAACTACAAGCAAGGAGCAATCCCATGATGTTGGCAGACCCAAGCAAAAAATACCGCCGTATGTACCAACGTGTTGATTTACCCGATCGCCAATGGCCAAATAAAGAAATTAACCAAGCACCGATTTGGATGAGTACCGACTTACGTGACGGCAACCAAGCCATTTTTGAACCTATGGATCTTGAACAAAAATTCAAAATGTTCCAAATGCTGGTTAAAATTGGGTTTAAACATATCGAGATTGGCTTCCCTTCTGCCTCACAAATTGACTTCGATTTCACACGTAAGTTAATTGAAGAAAATCACATCCCTGACGATGTTTACATTGAAGTTTTAGTCCAAGCACGTGACCATTTAATTGCCCGCACCTTTGAAGCACTTGAAGGGGCAAAACGTGCGATCGTGCATATTTACAATTCAAATTCGCCAACATTCCGCCAAAAAGTATTAAATGTGGATGTGGCAGGCGCGAAAGCATTAGCCACCAATGCCGCGCAAAAAGTCAAAGAATATGCAGCCAAACAACCTGCAACCGAATGGATTTTTCAATACAGTCCAGAATGCTTTACTGCAACTGAACTTGAAGTCGCTAAAGATGTTTGCGATGCCGTGACTGAAATTTGGGAAGCATCACCAGAAAATAAAGTAATTTTAAACTTACCTGCAACCGTTGAAGTGTCGACACCAAATGTTTATGCCGACCAAATTGAATGGATGCACCGCAACCTTGCCCGCCGTGACGGCGTGATTATTTCGGTACATTGCCATAACGACCGCGGCTGTGGTATTGCAGCGTCTGAACTTGCCATTATGGCAGGTGCTGACCGCGTTGAAGGCTGTGTGTTTGGGAATGGCGAACGTACAGGTAATGTCGATGTCGCAGCGATTGCTTTAAATATGTATAGCCAAGGCGTTGCGCCAAACTTAGATTTCTCGAACATTAACGAAATTATTGCAACTGTTGAAGAATGTACCGGTTTGCCTGTGCATCCACGTCATCCGTACGCGGGCGATTTGGTCTTTACTGCATTCTCAGGTTCGCACCAAGATGCCATTAAAAAAGGCTTTGAATTCCAAAAAAATCAAGACATTTGGGATATGCCGTATTTACCGATCGACCCGAAAGATTTGGGCCGTGACTACGATGCAGTCATTCGAGTGAATAGCCAATCGGGCAAAGGTGGTATCGCGTACTTACTTGAGTCGAACTATAACGTGGTGTTGCCACGCCGTTTGCAAATCGAATTTAGCCAAGTGGTCCAAGAGCATACCGACACCACCGCCAAAGAAATTTCAGCAACCGAAATTTGGGGCTTGTTCCAAAGCACATATGTGTCGATTAAAGATAAAAATTATGTTGCGCGCAACTATAAATTATCGGACGAAAATGGCAGCCAAATTATTGATGTCGAGATTGAAATTGATGGTGAAATTCAGCACTTACGTGGTGAAGGCAACGGCCCAATTTCAGCCATTGTCAACGCGCTTCAATTGCCGATTGATGTATTAAATTATGAAGAACGTAGTATTAGTTCGGGTGCGCATGCCAAAGCCTTAACCTTAGTTGAACTACAAGTCAAAGGTTCAGGTAAAAGTGCCTTCGGTGCCGGCATTCATGACAACACCGTCACCTCATCGATTGAAGCGATTTTTGCCTGCGCCAATCGTTTAATCGAACAAGGTTTACTTCGCACAGAAGACATGGTTTCTGAAACCGTCTAATCTTTAAAAATGATTTAAAAAGGATACCTAAACTGGTATCCTTTTTCTGCTTAGCTGCTTGTTAAAACTTAAAACTAAATTAAGGCGACAGATACTCGTGTCTTTTTCTTCCGCTGACTCGGTGGGTTTAGTCACCCCGCAAAAATACGCTTTTGAAGAACCGCTTGAACTTGAATGTGGCCGTGTTTTACCACGTTTTGAGCTAATGGTTGAAACCTATGGTCAGCTTAATGCAGATAAATCCAATGCTATTTTAATTTGTCATGCCCTTTCTGGACATCACCATGCCGCAGGTTATCATCATGAAGATGATAAAAAAGCCGGTTGGTGGGATGCCTGTATCGGCCCTAATAAAGCCATCGACACCAATCGGTTTTTTGTGGTTGCACTCAATAATATTGGTGGATGTAGTGGTTCAACTGGCCCTGTATCGCCAAATCCAGAAAATGACAATTTGCCTTATGGCCCCGATTTTCCTTTAGTAACGGTACGTGACTGGGTCAAAACCCAAGCCATGTTGTCAGACCGTTTAGGGATTGATGTCTGGTATGCGGTGATTGGTGGTTCGCTCGGTGGCATGCAAGCACTGCAATGGTCGGTGGATTATCCAAATCGTTTGCAAAAGTGCGTCATTATTGCCAGCGCACCGAAATTATCTGCACAAAATATTGCCTTTAATGAAGTGGCACGGCAATCTATTTTGTCCGACCCAGATTTTCATCATGGGCGTTATTTAGAACACGATAGCTACCCTAAACGCGGTTTAATTTTAGCGCGCATGGTTGGACACATCACCTATTTATCTGAAGAAGCCATGAAACAAAAATTTGGCCGTGACTTAAAGTCGGGCAAATTTATGTATGGTTTCGATGTCGAGTTTCAGGTCGAAAGTTATTTGCGTTATCAAGGTGAGCAATTTAGCCGAAATTTCGATGCCAATACCTATTTAATTATGACCAAAGCTTTGGACTATTTCGATCCTTCGCGTGAATACGAGCAGTCATTACAAAAAGCCATGGCCAATACCCAATGCCGTTTCTTGGTGGTTTCATTTACCACCGACTGGCGCTTTACCCCACAACGTTCACAAGAAATTGTCGATGCTTTAATTAGTAATCATAAACCCGTCAGTTATGTCGATATTGAAGCGGAACAAGGCCACGACTCGTTCTTATTCCCAATTCCGCTGTATGTTAAATCATTACGTGCATTTTTAGGTGGCGAACAACATCTTGCTGCAACTGCGAAGGAGATCGTGTAATGCGTTTAGATCAGCAATTGGCAGAAAAATGGATTCGTCCGGGCGCAAGTATTCTCGATTTAGGCTGTGGCGATGGCGAATTACTGGCCCATTTAAGCAAAAAACACGATATTCGTGCCTATGGACTAGAAATTGATCAAGAAAAGATTGCAATTGCCGTCAGTCGAGGGTTAAATATTATTCAACAGGATCTTAACTTAGGCTTACACCGCTTTGCTGACCAGTCTTTCGACTACGTGGTCATGGCACAGGCGTTGCAGGCAGTTGAGGCACCTGATGTTTTATTACGCGATATGGTCCGTGTAGGTAAACAAGCCATTATTACTTTTCCTAATTTTGCGCATTGGAAGACCCGTTCTTTTCTTGCCTTAAAAGGTATGATGCCTGTTTCTGAAACGCTGCCCTATATGTGGTATAACACCCCAAATATTCATTTATGTACTTTTCGTGATTTTGAAGCACTTTGTGCCGAAAATCAGATTAAAATTATTAATCGACTCGCCGTGAATGGGAATCAGAAAGATAGTTTACTCAGTAAACATATCCCAAATTTATTTGGTGAAGTCGCTATTTATCGAGTAAGCGCCCTATGAAAAAAATTGTTCTGAGTACATTCCTTTTCGGTTTGATCAGTATGCAATCTCATGCAGACTACCTTCCAACACAGCAGTCGACTGCGGCTTTAGCTGCACGCTATTCAACCATGAGTTTTAATCAACTATTAGAAGAAGCCAAAGCAGGACAAGCCGCAGCGCAATTTTATGTGGCGACGCGCTACCAATTTGGTAAAGAAGTTTCAAAAGATTTAAACCAAGCGTTTGTTTGGTATAAAAAAGCTGCCGATCAAGGCGTGGCTGCTGCGCAGTTAAACGTTGGACGTATGCTTGCCGATGGTATTGGTACCTCGAAAAGCGAATCCCAAGCACGTACTTACCTTGAAAAAGCAGCCAGCCACGGCGACAACCGCGCCAGTTTTAATTTGGCTTTAATGGACGAGCACAAAAAGAACTACATGGGTGCTTACCAATGGTATGAGCTCTCAACCCGTGATGGCATGCTCGACAACAAAGTTATTGATATGTCGCAAACGAAAAAAACCGCTTTAGCGGCGAACTTAACCCCTGAACAAATTCGTCAGGCAGTTGACCGTGCCGATAAATGGATTCAAGCGCAGTAAGCGTTTAAAATCTTAAAGCACCTTCAGGTGCTTTTTTTAAATAAAAAACTGTCATAGAGATAAATCGTGCTCAAATTTGATAAACAACTTCTAGTAAGAACTGCTATTTTCATTTGTATAATTTCGTTTTGTTTTCAAATTTATCATCTTTATATCAAACCTAAATATGAGTCTAATTTCGAATATATTCAGAACATCGCAAAACGCATTAATCAAGATACCCCGCTTCAAGTCAAACCAGGAGTTATTTTAGATTCTGCTTCTGTGAGTATGAATGTCGACCCTGTAAAACTCGTTTTAACATTGTCATATACGTTACAAAATCAGGCCTCTACTGAAATTGATCGGCAAAAATTCAATAAACTGCTTACGACGCAACTAATGAAACCCGCCTGTGAAAAGTTTAAGCAAGACCCGCGACTTCAGGATGCAATGATTGCATTGGCATACCATGGGAATGATCACCAACCTATTGCTAGCGTTAAAATTCAATATTCTCAATGCTTAGAGCGTTAAATCAGCTAAAATAAGTGAGATGTATTCAACAGAGAAACTTGATGTCTGCAAAAAATTGGTTATCCCGAGGAACTCTAGTTCTTGCAAGTAACAACAAAGGTAAAATTACCGAGTTTGAAAACTTGTTTTCTGAGTTACAACTGCCTGTCAATGTCATTCCGCAAGGACAACTTAATATTGAAGATGCAATTGAAGATGGTTTGAGTTTCGTTGAAAATGCCATTATTAAAGCGCGCCATGCGGCCAAAATTTCAGGCCAACCAGCAATTGCTGATGACTCGGGTATTTGTGTGCCAATTTTAGGTGGTGCGCCCGGCATCTATTCAGCACGTTATGCTGGCGAACATGGCAACGATGCCGCCAATAACCAAAAATTACTGGCCGATTTATTACCGTTTCGCCAACAAAACACGCCCATTCAAGCGATGTTTGTTTGTGTTTTAGCTTTGGTTGAGCATGCAGAAGACCCTTTACCTAAAATTTTCCAAGGTTTTTGGCACGGCGAAATTTTAGAGCATGTTCGTGGTGAACAAGGTTTTGGTTATGATCCGTTATTTTGGTTACCAGAACTTGGCATCAGTAGTGCAGAAATGAGCAAAGCCGAAAAAAATAAAATCAGCCATCGCGGTCAAGCGATGCAACACTTCCGCCAAAGCTTAGGCTAAATTTTGCGTTAAGCACCAATGACAGCGCTTAACTAATGATGAAATGCCAAACCACGGCAAAAATTGCGATCATAAAAATACTCACCACCGTACCTGCTGCAATATAACGTGCAGATGTTCCAGTGCCCTGATAATGGGTTTCTAGCGCCACAATATTTGCAGCGGGTGGCAAAATGAATAAAAAGAACATTAAACCGATATAATGATTCATCGCAGCATTGTTAATGCCATAATAGGTCACGCTGCAAATGACCGCGCCTAACAAGACTTTAGGAATCATGACTTTTACACTGTGAATTAAATCTTGCTGAGAAACGTGGGTGTGTTTTAGCCACATTCCAAGCACGCTCATGCCAGTAAAAATCATCCCCATTTTAGTGACTTGATACACCTGTATCAGCCATTGCGGTTGTTCAAAACTCTGTAAATTCAATAACCGCACAAATGCTGCCAAAATTAAGGCAAGAATTGGTGGCGACTTCAGTACTTTCTTTAAAATAAATAACTTAGATTGTTTTTCTGTACTGACTGCCGTTACCGCCCACACATTACCAAAGACCGAACCGCCAACATACAATGCAATCATAGCGGCACTAATTTCGTGGCCAAAAACAGCCAATGCAAACGGAAAACCTAGCCATGCTAAATTGACGTAACTTGCACACAGCGCCAGTAACCGATCTTTAAACACCCGCACAAAATAGCCATAAACCAAAAGTGCCGAACAAAAACTAAAGGCCATTAAGGCAAGGCTTCCGGCTTGGTAGTAGACCATATTATAAATAATGACAAAGGGAATAAAAAAACGCGCTAAAACACTGGAAAACAAAAGGCGTAAACGGTCAAGATATTGAGTTGATGCCAATAGCCAGCCTGAAATAAATGCCATAAATGGCAACAATAGCGTCACAACCACATTCCCTATATGCTGTTTGAGCTTATGCTAACACGAAGTATTTATTGAAAAATTAAATTGCTGCATTTAATTGAATCTGTAATCTCGTCCGTGAACTTCGATTGGCATGCTGTTTTTCAATCCAGTCTGCGCGCTCACGATAGAGCCGTAAAAAGTTCGAACAGCGCGTGCCATATTCCGCACTTTGGATAAATGTCGATGACAATAATTGTTCTAATTCCTTCGCAATACCCGTATTTGGCAACTGATCAGGGCTGAGCTGTCGTGCATCTTGTAAAATATCCCAAACCACTTGTTCTAATTGCATATCACTGACGTGCGGCTGACCCAACAAAGGCAATAATTCTTGCGTGAATCGCATTCGAAATTTCTGGTTTTTATGCCAAAATTGTCCCATGGTGGTGTTGGAAAGCACATAAACCCCATACGCTAAAACTTGCGGCGCATCGCCCAAATTACTCATATATACCGCTTGCTCGCGCGTGCCAAAAATGACATTAAAGCCTGCATAATGTTGCTGCTTCGCTTCAAGCTGCCGCGCAAAACGAATTGGAGCTAAATCGCTATTTAAAAAATCAGTAATTATTTTACCGCGAGATGTCGTCAAACTTTGCATGGCCTGTCCATCGCGATAATTTGTAATCACCGCCCAACGACCCGTTTTCGTCATGCCAAGCCATGTCCCCCCCGACACCAAATCTTGTCCTGCAATAATTGGAGAATCTGTCCAATAATTCAACGCGGTGCTTGGTCGTGCATAAAATTCATCGCGGTTAGAAATGAGGCACAATGGCATATCTTCAACGACTTGCCATGCAATAGCGACAATACACATGCAACCTCCTATCTTTACACATTGAATGTACAACATTTTTCTACAGATTCGGATAAAATCATGCCAAATCTGATTAGAAGGAAGCGTCATGCTGACCTATCCCAATATCAATCCGATTGCCATAAGCCTTGGACCACTCAAGGTACATTGGTATGGATTAATGTATCTCCTTGCTTTTTTATGTGCGTGGGGACTTGCAAATTATAGAGCAAAACAGCGTACAGACTGGACATCAGACATGGTGTCTGACCTGATTTTTTACGGTGCATTAGGTGTCGTCATTGGCGGGCGTGTCGGCTATGTTTTATTTTACGAATTCGATCAATTCTTAGCCCATCCGATTTGGCTATTCCAAGTCTGGACAGGCGGAATGAGTTTCCATGGCGGTTTCCTTGGCGTGATGACCGCAATGATTTTATGGTGCAAGAAATATCAAAAAACTTGGTTCCAAACCATGGATTTTATTGCGCCGTGTGTTCCCACCGGTTTGATGTTTGGACGCATTGGTAACTTCATTGGTGGTGAGTTGTACGGCCGCCCTGTGACCGACCCGAACTATCCCTTTGGCATGATTTTCCCAACCGATCCGCTGCATTTGGTTCGCCATCCTTCACAAATTTATCAGGCACTGTGCGAAGGTTTATTGCTTTTTATTGTGCTGTGGTGGTTTAGTAGCAAACCTCGCCCACGCATGGCAGTTTCCGCATTATTTTTAATTGGTTACGGCATGGCGCGCTTCTTTATGGAGTTCTTCCGCGAACCCGACGCAGACCAAGGCTTTATTTTATTGGGCTGGGTCACCAAAGGACAAATGCTGTCTTTCCCAATGATTTTAATTGGTTTTTTACTGTTGATTATTGCCTACCAACGTAAAGTGTACGATTGGGTCTTAAGCAAAAACGCTTAACGATTAATCAAAAAATATCAGCATAAATAAAAAAGCCTCGCTTTCAACAGTAAAGTGAGGCTTTTTTATTGAAACAAGATTTGAAAAACTGATCTTAGATTTTACAGCGGATTTTTAACACGAAAAACCTGCGCATCTTCTAAGCGATACGCCACCAATTCACCGCCCCAAACACAGCCACCATCCACATTTCGGATTTGGTCTTTAACGCTCTGCCCTTTTAAGGCCGCCCAATGACCAAATAAAATTTGGTGTGTTGTAGATGTTGGACTTTCAAATTCAAACCACGGCTGAAAACCCGCAGGCATTGGCGCTTCGAGTTCGTCTTTAAAACTAAACTCTAATCGGCCTGTGGCATCGGTTAAGCGCATCCGCGTTAAGTAGTTCACAATGCAGCGCAGTCGAGCATGGCCAGTTAAATCATCTTGCCAAAGGTCAGGCTGCGAGCCGTACATTTCAGCCAAGAAGGCATCGAGTACTGAAAAATCGTCATGCGCTAAGATCGCTTCTACTTCAGCAGCCAATTGTTGAGTCTTTTCTGCCGACCACACACAAGGCACGCCAGCATGCGTCAAAATAGTTTGGTCATTCGGAAACAAACATAACGGCTGACGGCGCAACCAATCAATCAGCTCATCACTGTCGATTGCATCAATCACGTCTTGAGTATTGTCTTTAGGTTTAATCGCTTTTAAGTTACGCGCGCAAGCAAGCAAGGTTAAATCGTGATTTCCCAAAACCGTTGCCGCAGCACCACGCTCCACCAATTTTTTGACAAAACGTAATGCGCCTAAGGAATTTTCACCCCGTGCAACCAAGTCGCCTGCAAACCAAATAAAGTCTTGCTCTGGGTCAAATTGAATGTGCTTAAGTAATTGTTTTAAAGCTTCAAAACAGCCTTGTATATCGCCAATTACATAGTTGTAACGTTTGCTCATACCCCAACCATTTGGTTTGAAAGTGCCACAAATTCTGCCAAGGTTAAGGTTTCAGGGCGCGCCATCGGGTCAATACCAGCTTTCTCAAAACCATCTTCCACCAACATGCCTTTTAAGCTATTACGCAATGTTTTACGGCGTTGGGTAAACACATGTCCCACCAAACGCGCCAAAGCTTTTTCATTTTTAGCCACAATTGGTTTTTCAGCATACGGTACCAAACGAAATACCGCACTGGTCACTTTAGGTGGTGGATTAAATGAACCCGGTGGCACTTCAAATAAAAAGGTCGGTTTGCAGTAATATTGAATCATGACCGACAAACGACCATATTCTTTGGTGTTTGGCTCAGCTGTAATACGATCCACCACTTCTTTTTGCAGCATAAAGTGCATATCTTTGACTTTAGCGCCAAATTCTAAGAGATGAAATAACAGTGGAGTTGAAATATTGTAGGGTAAGTTACCCACCACACGCAGCGGACGATCTTGCTCAAACAATTGATTAAAATCAAATTTTAACGCATCTGCTTCGACAATTTTTAAACGCTCAGGATGTGGCACACGATTCGGCAAACCCGCAGCCAAGTCACGATCTAGCTCGACCACGGTTAAGGCATCACACTCACCAATTAACGGCGAAGTTAAAGCAGCCAAACCCGGCCCAATTTCAACAATGTTTTCGCCCGCACGCGGATTCACTGCACGTACAATTTTGGCAATTACGCGCTGGTCGTGTAAAAAGTTTTGCCCAAAGCGTTTACGTGCCTGATGCCCTTCATCTTTTGGGTTTAGGGCATTAATTTGATACATAGAATCTTCCAATAATTTAGGTTGAACGGGCAAGGCTTAAGGCAAGATCGACTGCAACATGCAGACTCGAACTTTTTGCCTGCCCTGTTCCTGCCAAAGACAATGCAGTGCCATGGTCAACCGAAGTACGAATAAAAGGCAAGCCTAAAGTAATATTGATTGCTTCGCCGAATCCTTGTGATTTTAACACAGGTAAACCCTGATCATGGTACATTGCCAAAACTGCATCGGCATTTTGTAGATGTTCGGGGGTAAATAAGGTATCGGCAGGTAAACTCAAACTCATGTTCACCCCATTTTGACGATAGCTTTCTAGGACAGGATTAATCACCTCAATTTCTTCACGGCCCAAATAACCATCTTCCCCCGCATGGGGATTCAACCCACAGACTAAAATACGCGGTTCGCTAATTTTAAATTTGGTTTTTAAGTCGTGAATTAAAATATCAATCACTTGATGTAAGCGTTCAGATGTAATCGCATCAGCAACAGCCCGTAACGGCAAATGTGTGGTTGCCAATGCCACACGTAAGGTTTTGGTGGCAAGCATCATCACCACACGTTTAACCCCGGCACATTCTTGATAAAATTCAGTATGCCCGCTAAAGGCAATGCCTGCATCGTTAATTATCGACTTTTGCACAGGTGCAGTGGCAACGCCTACACTTTTTCCAGACATGGCATAGTTGGCAGATCGGCGCAGTTGCTCAATCACATAAGCAGCATTGTTGGGATTTAAAACGCCATCGGTTACAGCGGCATTTAAGGCAATATGCTCGACATAAAGCTGCCCTGTAAGTGACGGTTCTGATTGTCCAACATATTCAATCAAACTTAGGTTCAAGCCGAGTTGCTGCGCACGTTTTGCAAGTAAAGTTTTATCTGCAAGCACCACCACTGGGCGCTCGTCTGTACGTGTCGCAAGGCTTAAACAAATATCCGGACCAATGCCTGCGGGTTCGCCAGAGGTGACATATAAAGGCTGCACATTGACCTCATCTGAATACAAACCCCATCAACAATAATGAAGTTTAAAGGTGAAACTAAAAGAATGTTCGCTGTAACCGATTATACGGCAAAATCCCTGCGGCAAAACTCCAAATGCTCAACAAGTACAACACAACTAAACCGATATACAGCCATGAAGTAAGTCGACCTTTCATTTTTAGGTCAAGCTTGGTCAGCCCGATACTTAGCAAAAACAACCCTAAAAAACTCAGCAAAGCACATATTGCCAGTGTGACATCGAATACGCATGCCACGACAATCATCACCAAAACAGTGATTGCACCAAAAAAACCATGCAAGGTGATTAAATCAAGCATACTAAAAAAAATCAGATAAAGTAAAAGTGCAAAAAATAGTTTCCAGTTGATGTGCATACTTAATTTTCACATATAAAAACACAATTCAGAGCAAATTATAGCTTTAAAGATTGAATCGTAAAAAATCTAATGTAAAGACGATGATTTGGGCAGTAATAACTGCAAAATTTGTTGTGATTCGCTCGCGTTTCAACTATAATTCGCTCTCCTTTTGTTTGGACAGATTCCATAGTCCAAACCAACTATAATAGGTAGTGGTAATGAAAACTCTCAGCGCTAAGCCTGCTGAAGTACAACACGACTGGTACGTTGTTGATGCTTCTGGCAAAACTTTAGGTCGCCTTGCGACTGAAATCGCTCGTCGTTTACGCGGTAAGCACAAAACTTCTTATACTCCTCACGTTGACACTGGCGATTATATCGTTGTAATCAATGCTGAAAACGTTCAAGTGACTGGTAAAAAAGCGCTTGATAAGAAATACTATCGCCACACTGAATTCCCAGGCGGTTTGAAAGAGACTAACTTTGAAAAGTTAATCGCGCACAAACCTACTGCAGTTCTTGAAAAAGCAGTGAAAGGCATGTTGCCAAAAGGTCCTCTTGGTTATGCAATGATCAAGAAGATGAAAGTGTACGCTGGTAGCGAGCATCCACATGCTGCTCAACAGCCACAAGTTTTGGACATCTAAGGGATAAAGCACATGGCTACTAATTATGGTACAGGTCGCCGTAAGACCGCAACTGCACGTGTTTTCTTGTCAGCTGGTACTGGTAAACTCGTTATCAACAACCGTACTTTAGAACAGTACTTCGGTCGTGAAACTGCTCGTATGGTTGTTCGTCAACCTTTAGAGCTTTTAGACGTAACTGAAAAATTCGATTTATACATCACTGTTGCTGGTGGTGGTATCGGTGGTCAAGCTGGTGCGATCCGTCACGGTATCACACGCGCTTTAATCGCTGCTGATGAAACTTTAAAACCTGCTCTTCGTCAAGCTGGTTTCGTTACTCGTGATGCTCGTGAAGTTGAACGTAAGAAACTTGGTTTACGTAAAGCTCGTAAACGTCCTCAATTCTCTAAACGTTAATTCGTTTACCGAATCGGACAAAAAACCTCGGCATTTGCCGAGGTTTTTTTATCTCTCAATCTTGCTTATTTTCTTTTACTTTTTTTTCGAGCAATCTTTAACTGCATCATTTTCATATTCAGTTACGCGACATCCATTTTCCATATAGGTTTTAGTCACCTTTGAAAAGACATGATTTTTAGGCAATGGCGCATTACACGGCCGATCCGTTTTAACATTCACCATTTTTACTGGCCCATCTTTATACACTGTCACCTGACAGCCCTTTACCACATATTGTTGGGCAATTCCACCATACAGTTCATCCTCAGAAACAGCAGTGGCAACATCACAAGCCTCATCTGCCTGACACACATCTCCTGCTTCAGAGACTTCTGCTCCAGCAACATCAATTGCTTCATTAGCAGCCTCTTGCACTTGAGCATCCATCGCTGGCTGCGCTGCATAGCTATTTGAAATACACAGCATCAAAACAACTGAACCGAATACGCGCATACAACCCATTAATTTTTTCATCCAATATTCATACCTTTTTTGTTTTTAAAGCCCACCCATCAAATAACAAGCTGATGGCTTTGAATTGAATTTGCATTGTTTTTTTAACATTCTCTCACGATACAAGCAATGACATTCAAAGGCGAAAAAAGGTATAGTGTAATAATTGTAAAAATGAACGAGTTAGATCCATGTCTGAACAAGAAATTGCCCTAAGCCCCACCCGCCCTTATTTAGCGCGCGCAATTTATGAATGGATTTGTGACAATCAACTCACCCCTTATTTATTGGTCGATGCAACGCAAGCCAATACACATGTGCCAGTACAATATGTCAAAGATGGACAAATTGTATTAAACATTGCGCCACATGCGGTGCATCAATTCCAAATGAGCAACGATGCGATTACCTTTTCGGCACGTTTTGGCGGAGTATCACAAAATATATACGTTCCTTTGGCTGCGGCAATGGGTGTATATGCCAAAGAAAATGGCGAAGGTTTATTCTTCGATCCAACTGAATATGATGGTATTGACACTGCAACCCACGAAACCATAGCTACGCCTGAGGCCAAAGCAGAACCAGAAAAAAAACGCCCAAGCTTAAGAATATTAGATTAAATAAAAAAGGAAGATGTTGATGGTTTTTGATTTATTCCAATATTTTAACGATCAGGTAAAGCTTAAGAAGAATCAACTTCTTCCCCACCACAATACCCAACAAGCAGAACAATTGATTAGCGATACCAACGCGCTCGTGCTGGGTAAACTAATCTATGACTGGCAAACAAATGCGACACAAACCCAGCACAACATTGAGCAACAGAATCCATCTTATATTGAGTCTATTCACCAGCAATTAAGTCCATCTATACACCATCAACCCGCGCTTAATCCAACTGAATTTAATACGCTATTGCAACACACCATTCAGTTGCAGCTTGAAGAGATTAAACAGTTAGGTGATATTGGGCATTTTGGCAAATATGGTTTAAGCCATGTACTCACCAGCCAAATTGATTATTTATTTGGGCAAGCCGATGATTGGGTTTGGCAAAGCAACCAACTAAGCACTTTAATTGGCTCAAAAAAAGCCATTGAAGAACAAGAAAATACCCTTAACGAAACCGATCAGGACACGGAAACTATGTCACACGCTCATCACGATCAAGACCAACACCTTGCAGAACCCACACTAGCTAAAACCCCAACATGGGCAAAAATTGTTGAGCCTGTGGTTGCCCTCGCGGTGCTTGCATATTTATATTGCGTTTATACGCAACTCACCGCACTACACTAAGATGTAATTTATTTTTAGTTTAGCCAATGCTTGCGTGGAATTCTATATACACGCAGGCTGCGTTTGAAAGACCGTAAAAACAACAATGAAAAACGATTTAAAAGACAATAAAAAAAGCCCTTAAGTCTGATAATGCTTAAGGGCTTTTAGGAATTTGGTCCCGAGGGTCGGACTCGAACCGACACGTTCTCTCGAACAGTGGATTTTGAGTCCACCGCGTCTACCAATTTCACCACCTCGGGATTTAAGATGCTTGGCTTACGCTGTGTATAATAGCCACTTTAAAAAACTTGTCAACGCCAGATGTTCGATGTTTGCTGCTTTTTAAAACAAAAACACTTTCTTTGCCGAAAAAACCATCAAAAAGACGTTTTCAATAGAAAAATGACTATAATGGGCGCAGTTCTTTACACGTTTTAGCTTATGCAACTTACCGATTTTAATTTTGACTTACCTGAACACCTGATTGCACGTTACCCGCTTTCTTCTCGCACTGCTTCACGTTTATTACACTTAGATGCCCATGGCCAATATCATGACCGCATGTTCACCGACATTGTCGACATCTTTAATGAAGGCGATTTATTGGTCTTGAATGATACCAAGGTGATGAAAGCCAGACTAAAAGGAAAACGTGCCAGTGGCGGTGCTGTTGAAGTCTTGGTTGAACGCATGCTGAATCCAACCGTTGCACATTGTCATATTAAAGCCAGTAACTCACCTAAAGCCGGCACAACATTGTTTATTGGCGTAGACCAAGTTCCTGTCACCGTGCAAGGTCGCCACGAAAACTTATATGTGGTTGAATTTTCTCAACCTATTTTAGATGTGTTGGATCGTTATGGTCAACTTCCGATTCCGCCTTATTTTAACCGTGAAGCGGAAGAGATTGACACCGAGCGTTATCAAACCGTTTTCCACGACCCAGAAAAAATTGCCAGTGTTGCCGCGCCAACCGCAAGCCTGCATTTTGATGAGTTAATGTTGCAAAAACTGGCACAAAAAGGCGTACAAAAAGCATTCGTGACCTTGCATGTGGGCGCAGGCACTTTTATGCCAGTACGTACCGATGATATTACCAACCATGTCATGCACAGCGAATGGTGTAATGTCCCTGAAGAAACCGCCGAGTTGATTCGCCAAACCAAAGCACGCGGCAACAAAGTCATTGCGGTAGGAACGACCGCCACGCGTGCGTTAGAAAGTGCGGCGCAAGCACATAATGGCACCTTGGCGGCATGGACGGGCGATACGCAAATTTTTATCTATCCAGGCTATCAATTTTGTGTGGTAGATCGCTTAATCACTAACTTCCACTTACCTGAGTCAACCTTATTAATGTTGGTTTCTGCGCTGTCGAAACAATCTTTTATTCTAAATGCCTATCATCATGCTGTGCAGGAAGAATACCGTTTCTTTAGTTATGGCGATGCCATGCTAATTGACCAATCAAGTGCTTAAACACTGCAAGCCAGTGTAACGAAGATGTGACACTGGCTTTTAAATTTACTGAAAATAATCATAAACTAAAGCACAAATCTGATGGTCGGCTTATAATTAAAGCATCTGCAATACACATCTTACCCTTCACACACTTAAATTTAGAAAAATGCAACTAAGGACATTCTTATGGCTGAACGAATTCAACCCGTAACAAATCCCCCAGGTGAAAATGCATTATTTATGACGCTCTCCATTCATCACAATGCAGAGGCGCTTGCCGAGGTTCTCGATTTTTGTTCGGGCTTTACCCCAATGATTCGAAGTTTAAGTAATCGCTTTCCCGACAGTCATTTTAATGCAGTGATGGGATTTGGCTCTGATGCCTGGGATCGACTGTTTCCGAATCAACCGAAACCAAAAGAACTCAAACCTTTTGTTGAAATTCGTGGCGAAAAACATCTTGCGGTTGCAACCGAAGGCGATTTATTTTTCCACATTCGTGCCGATCGTCAAGATATCTGCTTTGAATTGGCCAGCATGATTCATCAGCAACTCAACAATGCCACGCGTGCAGTCGATGAAACACATGGTTTCCGATACTTAGATGGTCGCGCGATTATTGGCTTTGTGGATGGAACAGAAAATCCAGAATTTTTAGAAGCCAGCGAATGGGCACTTGTGGGCGATGAAGATCCTGAATTTAAAAATGGCAGTTATGCCTTCGCGCAAAAATATTTGCATAACATGCAAATGTGGCGTGCGCTGTCGACCGAAGAACAAGAAAAAGTGATTGGTCGACGTAAGTTTGATGACATCGAACTCAGCGATGACGAAAAGCCAATCACCGCGCATAACAATGTGAGTAAAGCACACGATGCCGATGGCAATGAGCTGAAAATCTTACGTGCCAATGTGGCGTTTGCGCAGCCTTCTAAAAATGAATATGGTACCTATTTTATTGGCTATGCCAGAACCTTTAGCACCACCCACACCATGTTAAGCAACATGTTTAAAGGCAATAGCGAAGGTGCGGTCGACCGCCTGCTCGACTTTAGTACGCCAATTACAGGGTGTTTATTCTTTGTACCGACCTACGATTTTTTAGATAATATCGATAGCGAATAAACTCATTTTAGTGTTTGACTGTACACAACCGATCGCTTTGGCGGTCGGTTGTTCATCTATAGATTATATTTTCACGCTGTCTTAAAAAGCACTCGCTTTAGGTGGGTGTTTTAAACATCGCTTTTTGGATATGCTAAACTCAATTTTTTATACAAGATCCGCCGCATATGCTTGAATTTTGGTTTAATCCAGCACTTTCCTTTGCAAGTAAAATATGGATTTTTATCATTGCTACCGCCTTAAGTATTGGACTGTATTTAACTGCGCCCATGCCGATTGGGCTAATTCTGCTTTTTGCAGCAACGGGACTCATTTTTGTTATTTGTCGTTTCTGTAAATTACATTTAACCGATAACGATCCACGAAAACTGCTTTATCGGGTGTTCACTTGGATTCCTTTGGCTCTGCTGTGTGCCTTGTTATTTTTAAAAACCATCAACCATTTACTCGAATGGGGCATTCAAGGAATTGCCATTATGGTGATGAGTATTTGCCTGCTTTCCCCTCAAGCACTCTTTAAAAAGTCCACCCATGTTTAATTGGCTCAATTTTTTCTATTCGGCGAAGTTTAATCGTCAATACAAATTTATTTTCACTATTGCGGTTTGCATCGCAATTCTTCTACTTGCAAAAATAGATGAACCGCCGAAATGGACGTCATTGGTCAGCTTAGGCTTGGGCATTCTCCTACATGGGTTAAACGAATTTCATCAACGTGTTTTAGAAAAAACCTTGGGGAAATTAAGCAACCTACTGTTCTTTCTGCCGTTTGTAGGATTATTCATTTTAAGCTATTTCAATACTCCGCCATTATCCTTGATCTATATTGCGCAGTTTTTTGGCTTTGCCTTGTTAGGATTCATACTGGCCTTAACCTTGCAATACCGTAGCAAACGGCACTAATTCCACATAGTGCAAGATCGCTCATTCTGCTATGATGATGAGCCGTCTCGACTCTACCATTTATAGATAAGAAACGACCATTTTTGTTCCAAATTTAGAGAGTTTTATGCGCACTTATTTAGACCTTCTACAACATATCTTAGATCAAGGCGGCGACAAAGGCGACCGCACAGGTACAGGTACACGTTCGGTATTCGGTCATCAAATGCGCTTCGACCTAAACCAAGGTTTTCCACTTTTAACCACCAAAAAAGTTCATTTTCGTTCTATTGTGATTGAGCTGTTGTGGTTTTTAAAAGGGGACACCCATGTTCAATACTTAAAAGACAACAAAGTGAGTATTTGGGATGAATGGGCAACCGCAGAACAAACCGCACGGTTTGGTCGTCCAGAAGGTGAGCTTGGACCCGTCTATGGTCATCAATGGCGTAATTTTGGCGCAAGCCAAAATGCCGATGGCAGCTATAAAAAAGATGGTTTTGATCAAATTGCGTGGTTGGTCAATGAAATTAAAACCAATCCCAATTCACGTCGCCTTATTGTTTCAGGCTGGAATCCAAATGAAGCAGGGCAAGTGGCTTTACCGCCTTGCCATACCTTGTTCCAATTTTTTGTCCAAGATAACAAACTGTCTTGCCAATTGTACCAACGCAGTGCCGATGTATTTTTAGGCGTGCCGTTCAATATTGCCAGTTATGCCCTCCTCACCCATATGATTGCACAAGTCTGTGGCCTAGGCGTTGGCGATTTTGTTTGGACCGGTGGCGACACCCATTTATATGCCAACCATTTTGAGCAAGCCCAATTACAACTTACGCGTGAACCATTACCGTTGTGTCGACTTGAATTAAATCCAAATATTCAAAACCTTTTCGACTTCCGCTTTGAAGATATCAATATTGTCGATTATCAATCACATGCGGCAATTAAAGCACCGGTGGCAGTATGAGTTTTCAAGGTTTAGAAATTGTGCATGTGGTTGCCATGGACCAACAAGGTTGTATTGGTCAAGGCAATGCTTTGCCTTGGCATATTCCTGCCGACTTACAACATTTTAAGGCCATTACCCAAGGTGGTGTGGTGGTTATGGGTCGCAAAACCTTAGAGTCGATGGGGCGCACTTTACCTAAACGGGTCAATTGGGTGATTACCCGCGACACAACATGGCATTTTGGCAGCGCCAAAGTGGCACATACCATTGAAGATGCACTCACCCAAGCGGCAATCGACGCCAAGAATAGTGAAAAACCAAGCAGTATTTTTATTATTGGTGGTGGTGAAATTTTTAAACAAACACTCGATATTGCTGACCGTTTAGAGCTGACACATGTCATGCTTGATGTGCAAGGCGATGCGTTTTATCCCAATATTCCAGCAGAATTTAATAAAACTGCTAGCGAACAACATTGCGATGAAAATAGCCAAATTCAATTTGAATTTGCGCGTTATGAAAAAAGCTAAACCCAGCAAATGCAAAAAAAGGATATTGACCACCATGCAGTATCCTTTTTTATCGCTGTGTTTTCACTGTATTAAACACAGATTTAAAAATATTCAGCATAAAATTTTCCAAACTGAACCAAACCAAAAATTCACAATCAAAAAATTTTATCTATTTAAGCATGCAATAGAACTCGCGCGTTTAAATCGAAAATTCAACATCCAAGCTCATTGAACCATCTAAAAATGAATTTAGTTTTACATGAAAAATAACTATGTTTTACAATTATTTGACTAAAAACCACAGATTGTGATTGAATTTTATTTTCATTGACACCAATTATATTAAATCAACTCATGTCTTCACATAAATTGTATAAATTCTTCGCTTATACTTGAACAATGTTTTAAACCACAAGGATTTTTACCATGCAACAAGCCCTTTTTGGCGGTGGCTGCTTTTGGTGTGTCGAAGCGGTATTTTTAGAGCTTCGCGGTGTCAGTCAAGTGACCAGTGGCTATGCCGGTGGCACAACCCCCAACCCAACCTATGAAGCGGTCTGTACCGGCGAAACGCAACATGCCGAAGTGATCTTAATTGACTACGATGAAAACCAAATTAGTTACAACGATTTATTGGGCGTGTTCTTTGCCACACACGATCCAACCACGCTAAATCGTCAAGGCAATGACATTGGTACGCAATATCGCTCGGTTATTTATTATGACAATGCAAGCCAACAGCAAGAAGCACAAGCGTTTATTGATGAACTCAAAGCCGATGGTTTAAATATTGTGACTGAATTAAGCCCACGTCCAACGTTCTTCCGTGCCGAGGAATATCATCAAAATTACTATGCGAAAAATCCAACGCAAGGCTTTTGTAATTTTGCCATTCCACCAAAACTAATTAAGCTGCGCAGTAAATTCCAAGATTTAATGAAATAAGCATCGCAAATCATCTCCCTTCAATCAGCCATTTCGATGGCTGATTTTTATTGGGCTCATATTCTGTATTTAGGATTTCGGGCGAATTTTGTTATAGTGAATTATCCTCAAAATTAGTCCATTTATATGATCTTAAATGCACGTTACCCACAACTGAATCCGAAGTTGTACCATCAACAAGCACCAATGCCGCTACAAGGTGCCAAAGCCGGTCATTTTAATGGCGCTTTAGCCGATTCGTTGCAATGGAGTGAGGCAGAAAAAGACAATTGGGTCGCGTTGTGCAGTGGACAACAAACCGTTGAAGGATTTGAACCGTTAGCAATGGTTTATGCCGGTCATCAATTTGGGCAATGGGCCGGACAATTGGGCGATGGACGTGGACTCTTAATTGCTCAAGTCAAAAGCAAAACGGGCGCGACCATCGATTTACACTTAAAAGGTGCAGGTAAAACGCCTTATTCGCGCATGGGCGATGGCCGCGCGGTGCTGCGTTCAGTCATTCGTGAATATTTAGCCGGTCATGCCTTAAATGGATTAGGCATTGCTTCAAGTAATGCGGTCGGCTTTACCAGTTCCACCCAAACCGTACAGCGTGAACGGGCTGAATTTGGCGCAATGTTGCTTCGTACCGCAGATAGCCACATTCGCTTAGGGCATTTTGAATGGATCAATCAATATGCGCCCGAACAACTGACCGACTTTACCCAAAAATGTATCGAGTGGCATTTCCCTGAATGCTTAAACGCAGAACAACCCGTCTTAGCCTTTGCCCAACAGGTGATTAGCCGAACAGCCATCATGATTGCCGATTGGCAATTGGTCGGTTTTGCACATGGCGTGATGAATACCGACAACTTAAATATTACTGGTTCTACCCTCGACTTTGGCCCATTTGGCTTTATGGAACGCTTTCGTCCCAATTGGATTAATAACCACTCAGACGCACAAGGGCGTTATAGCTTTCAAAATCAACCGAGCATTGGCCATTGGAATTTATGGATTTGGCTCAATAATTTAATTCCATTGGCCAAAGCGGAAGGCAAAGAACAATTTAAGCAAGATTTAGCCGCAGCGTTAGAACAATATGAGCCAACCTTCTTAACGCATTATCAGCAAGGTTTAAATCAAAAAATGGGCTTACCGCAAGACCATGCCGAAAGTTTTGATTGTGCCATGCAATTTTTACGCATTTTACAAAGCGAACAGCTCGACTACACGCAAAGTTTCTTACGCTTACAGCAACAACAGTATCAACAATTACGTGATGATTGTTTGGACACCCATCAGTTCGATCAATTCTTGACACAATATGAACTGATTCGAGCGCATCAAGACACAAACGCGTTACAGCAAATTATGCAACAGCATAATCCACGTTATATTTTACGCAACCACATGGCACAGCGTGCCATTGAAGCGGCCGAGCAGGATGATTTCTCGGAAGTTGATCGTTTATTTCAACTGCTTGCCACGCCGTTTAGCCAGCATCCACTCGAACGCGCTGAAGACTTAGCGCCACTGGCGAGCGATCAAGCAGAAGTTGCCGTGAGTTGTTCTTCTTAATTGATAAAAGTGAAGGGTAATGCTCCCGCAAATTAAGCGAGTTTAAAAGTAGAAAATCGATTAACCTTTGTCCAAGGAGATTTTCTATGAAAACATCAAAATATTCAGACAGTTTAATCATGAGTATTTTAAAACAAGCTGAATCTGGCACGCCTGTACCGAATCTTTGTCGTGAACACGGTATGAGTACGGCAACGTTCTACAAATGGAAGTC
>NZ_VTDU01000019.1:0-49368 GCF_035615615.1 Acinetobacter sp. MD2(2019)
AATTAATGCATTGCTATGTGGCATTTATTTAGAAGCCATTATTCCAAGTGTGCCGTATTGGGTTTGGGTGTCTTTGTCTGCAGGATTAGTTACCTTTGTAAATTGTTTCCGGCTACGTATTCTTGCCAACTTTAGTTTCTTATTTGTGCTTGCACCCGTCATGCTAATGCTGTTTTTTGTGTATTTAGTCATTCATGGCGTAAGTGCCAAACAAGGCATTGAGCACGTTTGGACCATTGCACCATTATTTAATGGCGACACCCATATTTTGCCTTTAATTGCGGGCGCTTCGATTTTATGTTTTTCCTTTTTAGGTTTCGATGCTGTAACCACTTTGTCGCATGAAACCCAAAATCCTAAAAAGAATATTCCACGTGCGGTTTTATTAACCACGCTGATTGGTGGCGTTATCTTCTTTGCAGCAGCGTGGTTTATTCAACTGTATTTTCCTACCAATGCACAATTTAAAAACCCCGATGAAGCATTACCAGAAATTGTTTTATATGTGGGTGGCGCGTTGTTCCAGTCGGTGTTTTTAACGGCACAAATTATGAATACGCTTGCTTCAGGTTTGGCCAGTCATGCCAGTGCTTCACGTTTAATCTACATTATGGGCTGCGATGGTATTTTTAATAAAAAAACATTTGGGCGTTTGAATCCAAAATTAGGTACGCCATTATTTTCTACTTTATTTGTCGGTGTGATTTCACTGAGTGCAATTTTTTTAGATCTTGCCCAGGTGGTGAACTTAATCAGTTTTGGCGCATTGGTGGCCTTTACTGCGGTCAATTTTTCGGTCTTTATGAAGTTTTATGTGCGTAATGGGCAAAAACAAGGTTTGAAAAATAAATTATTCAATGTATTTTTGCCGCTTATTTCGGTCGCTGCGATTGTGTGCTTATGGTTGAACTTAGAAAAAAGTGCATTGATCTTTGGTTGTGGATGGTTTTTTGTCGGACTGACTTTTTATCTTTATCGGAAATTTAAAAAGCAAACCATTGCAATTAACGGCGCATTTGAATAAATAAACAAGGTGTATTGATGATGAAACAATTAGTTAAGAAACCCACATTATTAAATGATGTTGAATTTAAATTAAGTCAAAATCAATTGAGTGGTAAAGACTGGAATTGGATCAATCCGCAAAAAGCCACCATCGAGGGCATTGCTGCAAACTATTACGAAAGTTCGTTAGATGATTGGCATTGCTTCGATTCGCTGAAGCACGATACCGAATGTGATGTGGTGGTAATTGGCGCAGGGCTTTTGGGTAGTTCAACGGCATTGCATTTGGCAGAACAGGGTGTAGAAACCATTTTGCTCGACAAAGACCGTGTGGGCGGTGCAGCTTCGGGGCGAAATGGTGGCCAATTAACGCCGGGTTTGGCACGTTGGGAAGCGGAGGAGATGATTGAAAACTTAAGTCATGCCGATGCAAAACGTTTGTGGCGTTTCACCTCAACAGAAGCAATGCAATTAATTGATGATATTTCTGCAAAATACGACTTAGATTTAGCGCGTCAACACGGACACATTACGGCCGCGGTGCATGAAGGGCATTTGGTGGCATTAACCCAAGGCTCGGACGCACGAAAGTTTTTAGGTGAGAATCACACGCAAGTGGTGGGCAAGCATGAACTGTATGATTATGTTCGCTCTGAACAATATCAAGGCGGATTGGTCGATCGCTTAGGTGGGCATATTCATCCATTGGCACTTAACCGTGGATTGGTTTATGGCTTTGTTCAAAATGGCGGGACTGTGTATGAATGCACTGAAGTGGTTGAAATTGTAGAACAGCCGGATGGGATTTATGTGAAGACCGCGCAAGGCTGCATTAAAGCGCGTAAAAGTGTGGTGATTGGTGTTCATCATACCTCGTTTAAATTGTTGCAAAACAACACGCAAACCACTATTCCGTTTTATACCTATGTGTCGACCACCGCGCCTCTAGAGGTCGATTTAAAAGAACTGTTGCCGCAGAATCATCCTGTTTACGATACGCAATTTCAAATTGATTATTACCGGGGTGTGAGCCAAAACCGCTTGTTGTTTGGTGGGCAGGGCACAGGAACATGTTGGAATCCAGAAAAAACCAGTCAGTATTTATTGGGCCGCATTCAGCATGTGTTTCCACAATTAAAACAGGTTGAGCTCGATTTTGTCTGGAGTGGCACTACTGATTTAACCATGAATGGCGCAACCGACAGCCGTAAATTTGGCAATAAATATCCAATGTACGCTGTACATGGTTGGAGTGGGCATGGGGTGGCACAAACCGTAAGAATCGGTAAAGCCATTGCAGAGGATTTTTTAGGCTCGGCGGAAGATTTTCAGATGCTCTCGCAAATACAGCATTCCAATATTCCTCTTGGCCGTAGCTTAGCGCCTATAGCCATTCCGGTGGCCAAAGGCGCATTTAGTCTTGGGAATTTAATTAACCCGGGTAAAATGGTTTCGTTTTAAGTGTTGATTTAAAAAAGTCGAGTGGATGAAACACTCGACTTTTAAATGCAGCTGCCGTTTTTTTACAGCAATTTAAAAATCATCTTTTTGATACATATGCGCCATACGTTCTAGTTTGGTTTTTAAATATTGCTCATTAAATGGATTTAAGCCAACAGTCAGCGGTACACGGTCAACCACATTAATGCCTAAATCTTTTAATGCTTTAATTTTTAAAGGGTTGTTGGTAATCAGTTTGACTTGATTTACATGCAAATGATCAAGCATGATTTTGCACATGTCATATTGACGGGCATCGGCCGGTAAATTGAGCATTAAATTGGCATCGACGGTGTCGTGTCCTTGGTCTTGTAAGGCGTAGGCTCTAATTTTATTGGTTAAACCAATGCCACGACCTTCTTGGCGCAAATACAAAATTACGCCTTGGCCGGCATCATCAATGAGTTTTTGTGTGGCTTTGAGTTGTGGTCCGCAATCGCATTTTAACGATGCAAACGCATCACCAGTTAAGCATTCAGAATGTATTCGGACTAAAACGGGTTCAGTGCTGGGCATGTTCAGCCCTTTAGATAGAGCAACATGTTCCTCGCCAGTTTCAGGGTCTTGGAAAACACTAATATTAAAATCGCCAAATGCGGTTGGAAGTTTAGATGTTGCAACAAAAGCAATCGCCACAGTCAAGCTCGTCGTATATCAATAATCGCCAAAATTATACCGTACTGATCAAAGATTCCTAGATTACGTATACAAAAATTAAGCCAATCCTTTTCTTTTTTTGTGCAAACTACTTAATAATAGTTGAACATTGCTATCATTTTTCAGGATAATCAACATCCTTGTCTTAGACAATACAATGCACAATTTTCAAAAAAGAAATGTGGCACATTGAAAACACCGCCCGATGAGTTAGAATAATCGGTTTACGTCAATCCCCTAGCTTAGGAAATTGCCAGGCTCTAGAAGGCTTCGCCACATTATGCTGTATACAGAAATCCCAACTCAACGCCCTGTTACGCCATTGTTGGATGCAATAGATCATCCAAAACAATTACGTCAGTTAGATCTGAATCAGTTAGAACAGGTCGCAGATGAGTTACGTCAATACATTTTGTATGCTGCTGGGAAAAGTGGCGGACATTTTGGCGCCAACCTTGGTGTTATTGAGCTAACCGTTGCCTTACATTATTGTTTTAATACGCCAAACGACCGCCTAATTTGGGATGTGGGGCACCAAGCTTATCCGCATAAAGTGTTAACAGGTCGCCGTGAACGCTTAACGACGATTCGTGCAAAAGACGGTTTGGCGGCATTTCCTGCCCGTGAAGAGTCTGAATTTGACCATTTTGGTGTTGGGCATTCATCCACCGCTATTTCAGCGGGTTTAGGCATGGCTTTGGCTCGCCGTTACCAAAAAAATCCGGGTGAAGTCGTTGCCATTGTTGGCGATGGTGCTATGACAGCCGGTATGGCGTTTGAAGCCATGAACGATGCTGTGGCACATCATGCCGATTTATTGGTGGTTCTGAACGACAATGATATGTCGATTTCTCAAAGTACCGGTGGTTTTGCCAAACATTTGGCTGCCATTTGGGAAAAAGGACAATCTATTCATATTGATGTTGCTGGTCAGGCATTTGTCGCACCGCACCCTGAATGGGATTACAACTCACGTTTGCATCAAGCAGCCACCCAAGAAGCCGATAATTTATTTAAAGCCATCGGTTTTGATTATTTTGGTCCGTTTGATGGCCATGATGTGGAGCAATTAACACAAGTTTTTCATGCATTAAAGCAGCGTAAGGGCCCAAGATTAGTTCATATTTACACGAAAAAAGGTAAGGGTTTTGCCGCAGCAGAAGCCGACCCTATTGGTTATCATGCCATTGCTAAAAAAAGCACCGCAGTACAAACCAATAGTCCAGTTAAAAAACCCGCACCTAAATATTCAGATATTTTTGGACAATGGTTATGTGATGAAGCCGCGCAAGATTCACGATTGTTAGCGATCACGCCAGCGATGTGCGAAGGTTCAGGCATGGTTAAATTTGCCCAAACTTATCCTGAGCGCTACTTCGATGTCGCGATTGCCGAGCAGCATGCCATTACGCTTGCTGCCGGTATGGCCTGTGAAGGGTTAAAGCCCGTTGTTGCGATTTATTCGACCTTCTTACAGCGTGGATACGACCAACTCATTCACGATGTGGCCTTGCAAAACTTAGACGTGACCTTCGGAATTGACCGTGCAGGTTTGGTGGGTGAAGATGGCCCAACCCATGCGGGCGCTTACGATTATGCCTATATGCGCACCATTCCAAATTTGGTCATCATGGCGCCTAAAGATGAAAACGAATGCCGACAAATGTTACACACAGCGTATCAATACAATGGGCCTGCGGCAGTGCGTTATCCACGTGGGGCGGGTGTTGGCGTTGAAGTTGAAAGTGATATGACCGTGCTTGAAATCGGTCGCGCTGAAATTGTAGAACAGATTCACCCGCAACATGACGAACAAATTAGTATTTTGGCTTTTGGTAGCCGTGTGAGCCCCGCATTGCAAGCAGCAAAGCAGTTGGTGCAAAAGCTAGATGTGGGTGTGCGCGTGGTAAATATGCGTTTTGTGAAGCCTTTAGATGAGCAAATGCTTGCCGATTTGGCAGATCAAACCAGCTTATTTGTTACCGTTGAAGAACATGCAGTTATGGCGGGTGCGGGCAGTGCGGTCAATGAAGCACTTGCTAAAATGAACCTGATGAAACCGATGTTGAATTTAGGCTTAGCCGACAATTTCTTGCCGCAGGCCGACCACGCACAAATGCTGCAAGATTGTGGTTTAGATGCCAAAGGCATTGAAACGCGTATTATTCAGGCGTGGACAAAAAATATTCAGCATGTTTAGTTTTTGATTTTTAAAACTAAAAAATATTGTTTAGCAAAAAGCGCAGATATTTGTTAGAATGTCTGCGCTTTTATGCATTATTCTTTGTCAAAATCTTTAATTTGTTTTAAGTGGGTGTTCAATGGAACCTATGGTGGTGATGGCTGCGCGTGCGGCTCAAATAGTTGGTCAAGAGCTTTTAAAAGCGCATCAGAATCGTCATAAACTAGACTTGCAAGTTGAAGAAAAAGGCATTGATGGTCCTGTTACACGCGTAGATCGTTACATCGAACAATTAACGATTGATACATTACGTAAAAGTTATAAAAATCACAGCTTCCTTGGCGAAGAATTTGGTCTGCAAGAAGGCAAAGGCCACGATGCAGATTGGTGCTGGATTATCGATCCTTTAGATGGCACATTAAATTTTATTAATGGTTTTCCACATTTCTGCGTATCTATTGCGGTACAACACAAAGGCGTAACTCAGCACGGTGTTATCTATGACCCTGTAAAAGATGAGCTATTCTCTGCAAGTCGTGGTCGTGGTGCAATGATGAATCAGCGCCGTATTCGTGTAAATGTTAAAGACAGCTTAGAAAATACCTTTGTTGGTGTTGGTCACGCATACCGTGCAAAACGCAATGGTGAAGTGATTTCGTATGCAAAAAATCATTTTGAATCATTACTTAAAGTCACTGAAGCTGGCGCGCAATATCGCCGCGGTGGTTCTGCTGCACTCGATTTAGCTTATGTGGCTGCTGGCCGTTTAGATGCGTATTTTGAATTAGGCTTAAAGCCGTGGGATATCGCTGCGGGCGAATTAATTGTGAAAGAAGCGGGCGGTACTGTGGTTGATGCACGTGGTGGCATGGACTCAATGGAAAACGGTCAAGTCTTGGCATGTTCGATGAAATTATTAAAGCCGTTAATGCAGCAAGTAATTCCTGCATGGGGTGAAGCTGCCAAATAAGCAGTGATCAAACACCGCTAAAAATCCAGCGCTACAATGCGCTGGATTTTTTTTGCCTGTCATTTCGGCTTAGCTTAGCCAGTGTTGTTTGAATTCATCGGGCCAAAATTTAGCTGGAACCATCATGCACATTGAGGTAGATGGATGAATTAGGATCGGAATTTGCTGTGAGGATAATTGTCTATTTGGGCTATGAGCTCTAATCATAATAAATGTAGTTGAGCGAATGGGCGTATTCGATAATAACTCGGGAACATGCCAATTGACGCCACGTTCATGTTCATTGGTGACCATCTCTGCCAGTGCATGTAGTTCCATTTGATCTGGAATGGTATTTTTCAGCGCATAAATTTGTGCAGCAACTTCAGATAAATACTCAGGGTTATCATCAAAATCTTGTGTTTGTGAATATACCAATTGTGCGGGATGATCCATGTTGCCTTCACTAAACAATAAGTTGTTGGCTTGCACAATGGCCGCCCAAACAATTTGCCCTTCATTAAGTAATAACGACTGCTGGCGATATAATTCGATTAATGGATCGTCTGCTGTCATCCATGAGGGTGGGTTGCTTTTTAAAAATAAATTTTGAATATAGCGAATGAACTTATTTTGTTGATTAAAATTGTCACGTATTTCTTGGATGATGCTTTTTGCTGAAGTGATTGTTGGCATTTTGGGTATTGAATATAAAATAAAAAATAGTATATCTGTCTAATGAATTAAATCGTTTAAATCTTCTGTATTTATGTAAAAAGAATAAAATAGCGTGACATTCATTTAAATTCTGCTATAATTCGCGCTACGCACTTAAATTTCGTTCATTACCTGAACATTTCTCTTCTATTATTGTGTATGCGCGTCCGGTCCAAAGAGAGGACAATTTTTCGCGCCCCACCCAATCGCTTAAGCGATTCTTTCAGGTTGCGGCTGTAATCATGTGTGCGTTATACGCATCGTCGTTCTCGGATCGCCGCTGATTCTATATTTTCAGCGTTTACTGCTGTGCCGCTATTTGTCGATGTCCAATAGACTTTATTTATCTGGAGCACCCATATTAGGGTGAATATCTCTATGAGCAAAACTTTTGCTGATTTTTCATTAGACGACTCACTACAACAAGCACTTGAAACACTTGGCTTCACTGCGCCAACACCTGTGCAAGAACAATCTATTCCTGCAGCTTTAGAAGGTAAAGACCTTCTTGTATCTAGCCAAACAGGTTCTGGTAAAACTGCTGCATTCTTGCTTCCTACATTAAACGCTTTAGCTGGCCAAGAAGTTTTGCCATTTAAAGACCGTATGAAAGCCATCACTCAACCTAAAATTTTAGTGATTTCACCAACACGTGAATTGGCTCAACAAGTTTGCCAAGACGCAATTGCATTTGTACGCCATATGAAAGGTGTTCGTGTTGCTGCAATTATGGGTGGTATGCCTTTTGGTAAGCAAATCCAACAATTAAAAGGCGCTCAAGTTGTTGTTGCAACGCCAGGTCGTTTACTTGACTTAGTGAACCGTCGCCAAATTAAATTAGATTTAGTTGACTCTTTAATTGTTGACGAAGCTGACCGTATGCTTGACTTAGGTTTCTCTGAAGACCTAGAAGCCATTAGCGATTTAGCTTCAAATCGTAAACAAACATTAATGTTCTCTGCAACATTTGCACCGCGTATTATTAATCTTGCAGAACGCATGATGAATGATCCTGAGCGTATTGCAATTGAAACAGGTCATTCAACCAATACCGATATTAGCCAAACGCTACATTGGACTGATGGTTTTGAGCACAAGAAAAAATTGCTTACCCATTGGTTAAGTGAAGAAGATTTAGATCAAGCGGTTGTGTTTGCGTCAACTCAAGAAGATACAGACATGCTTGCTGAAGAGCTTTCAGAAGCTGGTCACTCGGTTGTTGCGCTTCACGGTGCAATGCCACAGACTGTACGTAACCGTCGTTTACGTAGCATTCGTGAAGGTAAAGCAAAAATCTTGGTTGCAACTGACGTTGCGGCACGTGGTTTGGACGTTCCGACCATTTCACACGTGATTAACTTTGGTTTACCAATGAAACACGAAGATTATGTACACCGTATTGGTCGTACTGGTCGTGCGGGTCGTACGGGTAAAGCAATTACTTTAGCCACTTACCGTGAACGCGGTAAAATTCGTGCTTTAGAAGATTACTTAGAAGCGCGTTTAGAAGTATCTGAAATTCAAGGCCTTGAGCCATCTCCACCTCCTGCGCGTTCAGGTCGTGATGGTGGTGGTCGTAACGGCGGTGGTCGTGGTCGTAACGGCGGTGGTCGTAGCGGTGGCGGACGTCGTTTCGAAGGTGAAAGTAACTTCAAACGTCGTGAAGGCGGCCGTGATGACCGTCCACAACGTTCGTTCGGTGAAGATCGTCCACGTCGTGAATTCAATGGCGACCGTCCACAACGTTCATTCGGTGGCGAAGATCGTCCACGTCGTGAATTTAATGGCGACCGTCCACAACGTTCATTCGGTGGTGAAGATCGTCCACGTCGCGAATTTAATGGCGACCGTCCACAACGTTCATTTGGTGGTGAAGATCGTCCACGTCGCGAATTTAATGGCGACCGTCCACAACGTTCGTTCGGTGGCGAAGATCGTCCACGTCGCGAATTCAATAGCGACCGTCCACGTCGTGAATACAATAGCGACCGTCCACAACGTTCATTCGGTGGCGAAGATCGTCCGCGTCGCGAATACAATAGCGACCGCCCACAACGTTCGTTCGGTGATAAGCCACGTTTTGATTCAAATGATGATAACCGCGGTAACCGTGCAGATTACAAGCCTCGTTCATTCCGTGGCAATGGTGATCGTCCGGCGTTTGGTGGCGAAGATCGTCCACGTCGCGAATTTAATAAATCAGACCGTCCAAACCGTGAAGGTGGCGACCGTCGTCGTAAATTTTCAGACTAATTGATTGTTTTAAATATGAAAAAAGCCAATCTTCGTGATTGGCTTTTTTTATGTAAATAGCGACTTTAAAAAGGTTTTATTGGGCAATTCATTTTATTTATGCAAAGCTTGGTTTAACGAATATATTCTATATAAATCGTGTAGCTTGCGCTTATTCTTTGTACGGAAAATGTATGCTATTGCTTAAAGGATAAACTTTTTTATTGCCAAAATGATAAGTTAAGTCCTAGCAACCCTATGGGGAATTCTTTAGAATATACTCGGCTTTTATGTATTGAATTTATTTTTTAATAAAGCATTAAACTGGTGATGTGTTTAAATTGATTTTAATTAAAAAATAAATCGCGATACCCATGTTTTATACGCTCTTGTAAAGATGAAATTAACTGCTCTGAAAATAAGCAGGAACCAGTTTATGATAAAAAAAACAGCAACTTCGTCGACTCAAGCCTTAATTGAGGTGAAGAATCTAAGTTTTAAACGAGGTGCGCGGGTTATTTATGACAATGTAAATCTTAATATTCGCCGTGGCCAAATTACCGCGATTATGGGGCCATCGGGTACCGGAAAAACCACCTTGTTGCGCCTGATTGGCGGTCAGTTAATTCCTGATTCTGGTCAAGTGCTGTTAGATGGTCACGACTTATCTAAAATGAGCCGTCACGATTTATTTGCAGCGCGTGCGCGTATGGGCATGCTGTTTCAAAGCGGTGCTTTATTTACCGACATGACGGTCTATGAAAATGTGGCATTTCCTATTCGCGCACATACTAAATTACCTGAAAACCTGATTGCTGAATTGGTTGCGCTGAAACTTGAATCTGTCGGGTTACGCGGCACAGAACAATTAATGCCTTCGGAGTTGTCCGGTGGCATGAATCGACGGGTTGCGTTGGCACGCGCCATTGCTTTAGATCCCGATTTAATTATGTATGACGAGCCTTTTGCCGGACAAGACCCGATTGTGATGGGCGTATTGACTCGTCTTATTCGTTCTTTACGTGAAGCATTGGACTTAACCACCATTATTGTTTCGCACGATGTAGATGAAACTATGTCGATTGCCGACTATATCTATATTGTCGCCGAAGGCTCGATTCAGGGCGAAGGCACACCAGATGAGCTTCGAGCGCATCCATCGGCATTTGTACAGCAATTCTTAAATGGCGATGCCGAAGGCCCTGTCGATTTCCAATTTAGTCAGCAAGCTTATTTAAGCCAAGAGGTAAGTTCATGAATGCTATTGCCGTTTTAGGTAGACGTGTGATTGAACGTGTGCGCGGTATTGGGGTTGCAACGGCCATGTTGTTGCAAATTATTTGCTCTGTGCCGACATTACTTGGCATTCGTTTATTTATCTATCAAATGTACCGCGTTGGGGTAATGTCGCTGCTGATTATTGCGGTCTCGGGTTTATTTATTGGCTTAGTGATTGGCTTGCAAGGCTATAACATTTTAGTCAATGTCGGCAGTGAGTCGATGCTCGGAACCATGGTCGCACTCACGTTATTACGTGAATTGGCACCTGTGGTGGCCGCCTTATTATTTGCAGGCCGTGCTGGCTCTGCATTAACGGCAGAAATTGGTTTAATGAAAGCCACCGAGCAACTTTCGAGCATGGAAATGATCGGGGTTGATCCACTAAAACGCATTGTTTCGCCTCGGCTTTGGGCGGGCATTGTTAGTTTACCCATGTTAACGGTGATTTTTGCTGCGATTGGTATTTTTGGTGGCAAATTGGTGGGGGTTGATTTCTTAGGTGTCGATGAAGGCTCTTTTTGGAGCGGCATGCAGAGTTCAGTCCAATTTCATCACGATGTGATCAATGGCGTGATTAAAAGCATTATTTTTGCGGTGCTGTGTACATGGATTGCTGTGTATCAAGGTTATTTTTGCGAACCGACGTCTGAGGGCATTTCAACAGCAACAACGCGTACTGTTGTGTATTCGTCTTTATGTGTTTTAGGTTTCGATTTTGTGTTGACTGCGGTCATGTTTGGAGGAGTGTGATGAAATCACGTGTAAGTGAGCTGGCCGTAGGTGTTTTTGTCATCCTGTTTGGTTTAGCATTATTTTTCTTGGCTATGAAAGTGAGTGGCTTAACTGGCAATACGTTAGGCAATAGTTACAGCATGACGGCACAATTTGACAATGTGAATGGATTAAAACCACGTGCCAAAGTAACCATGAGCGGCGTAACCATTGGGCGGGTAGAGTCGATTACACTTGATCCTGTTACGCGCTTGGCGAAAGTAAGCTTCGATTTAGATGGAAAATTAACGTCATTTAGTGCCAATCAACTTAAAGTGGTTGAGAAAAATAGTTTAGACGAGCTGCGCTATAGTGACGATTATCAACAAGCCGATGCAGCTAAACAAAAAACAATGGAACAGCAACTGTTAAGTAACATGAACTCCATCACCAATATTGATGAAGATGCTTATATTATGGTGGCAACCAATGGGTTATTGGGCGAAAAATATTTGAAAATTGTGCCTGGCGGTGGTTTGAACTACGTCAAGCGCGGTGGCGTGATTAGTAATACCCAAGGAACGATGGATTTAGAAGATTTAATCGGTAAGTTCATTACGGGTATGTCAGGAAAATCATCAGATAGTTCGAGTACCAAAGCAGCATCTGAAGCTGCACCAGCAGACCCACAAACCTCATTTACTGAATAAGAAACGATTAGGAGTCATAGTGTTGAAAACATTAATTAAACAAACATTAACCGCAAGTATTTTATCGACCATGATGGCAGGCGTTGCAATGGCGGCACCTGCTGAAGCGCCAAACGTTTTTGTAAAACGTATTGCAGATAGCTTAATTAGCCGTTTAAAAACAGATCATGCCAAACTGCAAAATAACCCTGCGGCAGTAACGGCAATTGTGCAGCAAATTCTTGAGCCGAATGTCGATGCGCAAGCGTTTACCCGTATTGTGATGGGAACCTATGCATCTGCACAAAATAGTACCGCTCAACAACGTGCGACCTTTGAACGTAATTTACGCCAAAGTTTAATTCAAAATTATGGCACGGCATTGGCGAAATATAGTAATCAAAACTACAGCTTACGCCCATACAAACAAACGGGCAGTGCGTTTCCTGTAGTAACGATTGACTTTAACAGCCAAGGTCAAAAAACCCCAATTTCTTTTCAGTTAACCGATGCTGGCAGTCAGTGGAAAGTACGTAATATCAATGTTGCAGGCATTGATTTAGGGTTACAGTTCCGCAATCAATTTGCCGATACGGTAAAACGTAATGGCGGTAACTTAGACAAAGCGATTGCAAGTTTCAAACCCAATGCAGATAACGCAGCCAAAAAATAATTGAAGGGCATAGGTGTCAGGTGATTGAATTTAAGTCGCAGCAATTGGTGCTCTCTGGCCATGTTGATTTTAAAAATGCAGCACAGTTGTATAACCAAGGGCTAGAGATTATTCGTAAGCAAGCCAATTTCCCGTTGGTGGTCGATTTATCTGGGCTTGAGCAGGGAAATACACTGGCTTTGGCTATTTTGGTGCAATGGTTACGCCAAACACCACAAGCCAATGGACTGCATTTTAAGGCGGTGCCGAGTAAAATGCTGAAAATTATTCAGGCTTGTCACTTACAAGATGATCTGGCTTTTATTCAATAAGAGCCAGATCAGGTATTGATGTTGCTGATACGAAAAAACGCAAATCGATGAACATTCATGGATTTGCGTTTTTTTATAGACAATAAACACTCGATTGTGATGGTTAAAATGATATTTAAATCCATTTTTTCCAGCGGAAATACAACATTGGGCCAAAGAAAGTGGCGAGAAGTACAGCGCTCACAATAGCAAGGCTAAGTTTGCCATGTGCAAATGGCAATTCATCAATATTCATACCGTACATACTGGCAATCAGCATTGGTGGCGCAAGCATACTCGGTAAAATCGAGAAGCGACGAATGGTATCGTTTTGTTCGGTGTTAATGAAACCAGATGTGGTATCGAGTAAGAAACGCACTTTTTGGAATAAGAAGGCGTCATGCTCAACCAATGAGCGCACATCTTCACTCATTTCGCGAATTTCTGCATCGTAAATATGACTGCCAAGCGCGCGAGGACGAGATAAAAAAGTCAGTACGCGGCGTAAATCAATTAAGCATAATTGGGCTTTACCAAGCATGTCTTCTTGCTGAGCTAAGCGCGTAATCATGTCATCTAAATCAAGCACTTGTTCACGATGATGATTGTTCAAAACTTCGGTGGAGTACTTTTCTAAATCTTTATGGATGTCTTCTAAAATATCCGCCAATTCATCGAGTTTGGCTTCAAGCAGCCCAAACAAAACCCAAATCGGATCTTTGTAGTCAATTTCATAATCATTGCGACGCGCGCGCGCGCGAAAAGCACGAAAAGCAACTAACTTTTCGCCACGTAGGGTAATCAGGCGCTCTTTGGTTAAAATGAAGGCAACGGTTTGTACAGTTGCTAACATATTTCCTGCATCATCCCCATCCTCGTCAGCTTGATAATTCTTATTTTTTGTTAAAAAATAAGTACTGATGTGCAGGACACCATCATCATCACGATAAAAGCGAGCAGAAGATGAAATGTCTTCTAGAGATTTTAAAGTCGGTAGATTCTGTTCATAAGCATCAATGACCCATTGCTGTTCTTCTTGCGAAGGTGCAATTAAGTCAAGCCATACCAATTCTGGATGTAAATCAAATCCACCATTGATAGCTGCATCTTCGAGACTACCACGCTCTGTGGCGTAAAAAGCTTCAAGCATCGGTGTCTTTCTCCCTTCGGCATGGGGGGTGGAACGATGCGTGTATTTTAGACAAGGAATGAATTAAAAACACTGTTCAGTTTGTTAATTTGCAAAAAAAATGATGCTTTAGTTTATTTTTAATACATGACAGTTAGATAACAGGTTAATTTTATGAAATCGATTGCAATTTTTTGTGGTTCTAAGGCAGGTAATCAGCCTGTATTTGTGCAAATTGCACAACAGGTGGGAACATTCTTGGCGCAAAAAAATATGACTTTGGTCTATGGCGGTGGTCGTTCTGGGCTGATGGGGACTGTTGCGGATAGTGCTTTACAAGCTGGTGGGCAAGTTATTGGGGTGATTCCAACCGCGTTGGTGGATAAAGAATTGGCGCATCCGAATTTAACCGAGCTGCATGTGGTTAAAAATATGCACGAACGCAAAACCAAAATGTCAGAATTATCCGATGGTTTTATTGCATTACCGGGTGGTGCAGGAACCTTAGAAGAGATTTTTGAACAATGGACATGGGCGCAACTGGGCATTCACGCCAAACCGTGTGGTTTTTTAAATGTGAATGGCTTTTACGATCCGTTGCTAGAAATGGTCGAGCGCACGGTGGCAACCGGATTTACCCAATCGCGTTTTTCTAATGCCTTGCAAGTTTCAGACAACATTGAAACTTTATTTTCGTTGTTTGAACGCTATGCATCGCCCGAGCCGAAATGGGGTGTGACAGATGTGGTGCCTTAAATTTTGAGTTAAACGCTGTAAGGGTGAATGGGCACATTCATCTTCTTTTTAGTTGGCAATTGCTAAACACGCTGCGTGAATTTCCGTACAACCCAATTGCTTTAATTGTTTGGCAAGTGCATCTAATGAGCTGCCTGTGGTGATGACATCATCAATAATTAGTACGCGTCTAAAGCGTAGCTTGGGTTTTTGTGCGATATAAAATTGTTGGTCGATGTGTTGTCTGCGTTCTACGCCAGAGAGCCCTTTTTGTGCATGTTCATTTTTTCTGGAAACGGGTTGCCAGATTGGGAGGTTAAGATGTGCAGCCAGTTGTTGTGCCAATAACAGCGATTGATTATAGCCCCGTTCTGCTAGGCGTTGTGGCGACACCGGCATGGCGACAATCGCTTGCACTTTGGGCAATTGAAGACTGCGTAAAAGTTGCGACAGCAAGGGCAGATAATGCAATTGCTGCTCGTATTTAAACTGCTGAATCATCCGATTTAATGGATAGCTATAATGACAGGCAACCTGTAAATGAAAATTCTCATGTTCCGCATGGTGTCTTTGCCAAGGCAGTTGTTGCCAACAATCCTTACATAACGTGCGTTGGATATCTACTTTGGCTGACTGGCACAGCTTACATGGTAGGTGTATACGCAAGATGCCTTGCAAGGCTTGAACAAGTTTAAATATACGCATAGCGCGGCGCTTCTGGTAACCAGCGTTTAAGCAAGGGTTCTATTAGCTGAGGATAATGTGCCAAAATTTGCTCGGCAACGTAATGCGCTTGGGCGAGAAGATGATCATCTCGTTCAAGTCGTGCAACTCTAAAGCCCATATCGCCAGTTTGTTTGGTACCTAAGAGTTCACCCGGCCCACGCAGTTCTAAGTCTTTTTCGGCAATCACAAAGCCATCATTACTTTCTCTTAAAATGGCCAGTCGCTCATAACCATTTTGCGACAGTGGGGTTTTATATAATAAAGCACAAAAACTGGCTAAGGCCCCGCGCCCCACGCGACCACGCAATTGGTGTAGTTGCGAAAGTCCAAGGCGTTCTGCATTTTCAATCACCATGATGCTGGCATTGGGAACATCGACCCCAACTTCAATAACGGTGGTGGCAATCAGCAGCTGTAATTGGTTTTGTTTAAAGGCGTGCATGACACTTTGTTTTTCGGCCGCTTTCATTTTGCCATGCACTAAACCAATATTCAGTTCGGGAAACTGGGTTTTAATTTCACTATACGTGGCTTCGGCCGCTTGTGCATCAAGCGTTTCCGATTGTTCGACCAATGTACACACCCAATAGGCTTGTTTGCCTTCACGGCAATTATTGGCAATCCGCTCTAGCACTTGATTGCGCCGTTCGAGTGGAATAGTGACCGTTTGAATCGGCGTTCTGCCTGGGGGCAGTTCATCAATAATTGAGGTGTCTAAATCGCCATAGGCACTCATGGCAAGGGTGCGTGGAATGGGAGTGGCGGTCATCACCAGTTGATGCGGTGTGCTGCCTTGTTCACCTTTATTGCGCAATGCTAAACGTTGGTCAACACCAAAACGATGTTGTTCATCAATAATGACTAAGCCGAGTTTTAAAAAACGAATATTTTCTTGAAATAGCGCATGGGTTCCGACCACCAGTTGTGCCGTTCCTGTGGCAATTTCTTGTTCGGCTTGCGCGCGGGCTTTTCCCTTTTGTTTCCCCGAAAGCCATGCCACTGAAATGCCTAACGCTTCAAACCAACGGCTAAAATTTAAAAAATGTTGTTCCGCTAAAATTTCTGTGGGGGCCATTAGTGCCACTTGCCAACCCGACTCAAGCACATGGCATGCCGCCAGTGCTGCAACTAAGGTTTTTCCTGCGCCAACATCACCTTGTACCAAGCGTAACATGGCTTTATTTTGTTGTAGGTCATGGGCAATTTCTTTAGAGACGCGCTGCTGGGCTTGCGTGAGCTTAAATGGCAATTGTGCCAATAATTGTTGGCCAAGGGTTTGACTGCTTTGAATGATGGGGGCTTGAATTTGACGGATATAGGCGCGGCGGGTTAATAAGCTGACTTGGTGCGCCACCAGTTCTTCAAAAATAAGGCGTTGCTGAGCAGGATGCGTGGCCTGAGCCAACTGCTGCATATTGGCGCTAATGGGTGGTTCATGCAAATACAGCAATGCATCTTTAAGAACATAGCCATTGTGAAATTTCGATGGAATCAGCTCAGCTAAATCATCGCTGTGTTGGTTGAGCGCGAGTTTGACATATTCACGTAATTTCGGCTGGGTTAAGCCATCGGTACTGGGATAAATTGCAGTGAGTTGTGTTTTGGGAAGTCCCGTTTGTGCGGTAACAGCTTGAATTTCTGGATGATACAGCTCTAATCCTCTTGCACCGACACGCACTTCACCAAACACACGTACGCGGTTGCCCATTTTTAGTCGCTCGGTGAGGGCTTTATAAATATGATAAAACCGTAAGGTGACTTTGCCCGTTTCATCTTGTAGTAATACCGCCATTGACTTGCGTTTGCCCGGAGGGAAATCTACCGACTGCACCACACCTTCCAATAAATAACTACGCCCTACAGTTAATTGGTTCATGGCAATAATCGTGCTACGATCTTCATAATCACGCGGAAGGTGAAACAATAAATCTTCGGTGCTGAAAATATGTAGTTTTTCAAGCAAGGTTGCAGTTGCCTGACCAATGCCTTGCAGGGTCTGAATTGAGCTCATGTCTCTCCAGTTGGATACCTGAATATGAATATTTTATTTATTGGCTATGGTAAAACATCGCAACGTGTTGCAAAACAGTTATTTGCAGATGGTCACCAGATTTATACCATGAGCCGAAGTGTAAAAATAGACCCATTTGCACAGCACGATATTCAAGACCTTCAGCATTTAGATTTAAGCCATTATCCTGCCATAGATTGGGTCTATGTTGTGCTTAGCCCCAGCGAGCGCAGTGTTGAGGGCTATCAAAAAACCTATGTCGATACAGTCGCGCCCACGGTTAAAGCGTTGCAAGGACATCCTGTGCAGCGCGTTGTTGTGGTGTCCTCAACTCGTGTCTATGGTGAAGATACAGGGCAGGCGATTGATGATGAAACTCCGCCAAATCCGCAAGATCCTCAAGCGCAAATATTGCTAAACATGGAGCAGTTGTGGCAGCAGGCGTATCCCGAACAATGTACCATCATTCGTCCGAGTGGCATTTATGGGTATAGTGTGGCGCGTTTGCAAAACATGTCTGATGTAAAAAGTTATCCCAATCTGCACTGGACCAACCGCATTCATATTGATGATTTGGCCAGTTTTTTAGCTTATTTAACACGCTTGCCGTATTCGAGTATTGCGTCAAGTTATTTGCTGAGCGACTCAAAACCGATGCCAATGCATGAAATTTTACAATGGTTTCAACAACAACGTGGTCAGCCCGTACTTCAACTTTTAGATTCAACGCTGCAAACGGGAAAGCGTATTTATGCAACGCGTTTGTATTGCAGTGGCTTTGTTTTAGCGCATCGAAATTGTTTTGAGGTGTATCAACAATTATTAACCACAGCAGAGAAGGTATAAAAAACCACGCCGTAGCGTGGTTTTTGAAGCAAATTATTTGCTTTTACGTTTGGTGCGGCGCTTGGCATTTTGCGCGGCAACCGCATCTAAAGCTTGTTGCAATTCGTCGTCACTAAATTGAGTGATTTGTTGCAACATGTGTAAAGTGGTGTCATCTAAAATCAGGTTCGCGTGGTGTGCAACCTGACTAAAACGCGAGTCATATTCAAGGAAACCTTGATCGTTCGTTTGAATATAATTTTGCTGCGTCAGCACTTTTAAGAAGCCTTGGAATAGGGCTTTATCAAAAAATTCTGGCGAATTAAACTCGTACAATGCAGATAAACGCTGACCGAGTAAGTGGCTTAAATCTTCGACTTGTTTGGCTGAAATATTACCCGAACCACGCTGTGTAATTAGAGCCACCGTCATAAAGTAGCGTTCTAAACTTTGTTTTACTGGCGCGGCCATAAGCACAAGTTGCTGATGTGCTTCGGTATTTGGCATTGGACTGTGTAAAACGCCATCTTCATCTTGGGAAATAAGTTCCGCTTGAATTAGCGTGTCGATGTATTGTTGAATCGGTGCTTCTAGCTCACTGACATCCCATTTCATAAACAGTTCAGCTTTTAAGAACGGGTAGAGCGTGCAAATCACATTACATAATGTTGCACGTTTGATTTGTCCATTACGTTCAACCAATGACGCAATTAAAGACGGAATAACAAAGGCATGCATAATGTTATTGCGGAAATAGGTGAGTAAAACCGCTTGATTGTCTTCAATGGCAATAATATCGCCCAGTGCATGTTGAACACGTTTAATCAGTTTGAGTTTTAAGCCATAACGAATCATTTCTTGACCCGATAACGGCGTCACTTCAGTGCGCTGATCATACGGCACTTGGGTGATAAGCTGACGATACGTTTCAAGCTGTTTAATAAATACCGCTTCATCTAAAGTATGTTTATCGGTTGCAAGCAGGGTTAATGCAAGCAAAGAAACGGGATTAATGACTACCGCATTATTAATTTTTTTCAAAATTTCGTAAGCGGAGCTGTTTACGGCGTCTGAAACTTCACTTGGAATCGGGTCGTCATTCTTTTCAATACGAATATGATCGGCTTTATGCGCTTTGAGTAAGTCATCTAAAAAGACCGGTTCACCAAAGTTTAAATGCACTTTACCGAAAATACGTTCAATTTTACGTAAGGTTTTTGCAATGCCCAGTAAAGATTCGGTTTCTTTGGGCTTACCTTGCATTTCACCAATATATGTCGAGCCTTCCATCAGGCGTTCATAGCCAATGTAGGTCGGAATAAACACAATCGGTTTATTGCTGCGGCTGCGCAAATGACTGTGTACCGTCATGGCCAACATGCCCGTTTTAGGTGGCAATAGGCGACCTGTACGTGAACGTCCGCCTTCAATAAAGTATTCTAATGGCGTGTTGCGAGACAAAATACTGTACAAATATTCTTTAAATACCGATGTATATAGCCCATTGCCACGGAAAGAACGGCGAATAAAGAATGCACCACCGCCACGTAAAATTTGCCCAACAAAGGGTAAATTCAAGTTATCGCCAGCGGCAATATACGGCACCATCAAACCACGGCGATGAATCACATAAGACAATAACAAGTAGTCAATATGGCTGCGGTGGCACGGGGTATAAATGATTTCATAATCCTTGGCCAATTCTCGAACCGCATTGAAGTTATGGACTTCTACACCATCGTAAAGTTGCGTCCATAATCGCGTCAGTGCCATGTCGCCAAAACGCACGGTTGAATAAGAGTAGTCCGACACAATTTCATTCACATAACCAATCGCGCGGCGCTCGGCTTCAAACAAACTAATTTTGCTACGGATACTTTCACGGCGAATCGCTTCTTGTACATCGTTGGATTTCACCAAAGATTGCATCACATTACGGCGGTCGGATAAATCGGGGCCTAAAATGGCTTCGCGCTGACGATCTAAATATTGATTTAAATGATTCACAATATAGGTTGCAGGCGAAAGATTCGGATGCTCAATCTGTGCCACTTGAATTAAATCTCGCAACGACTGTTGTGGATGAAACTCTAAGAACGATTGACGGCCATGCACACCAATATTAATTAATTGTTTGAGCGTGCTTGGCGTGGCCCATGTATCTGTAAATAACAGTTTAAACAACGAATCTTCTTTGTCTGGCGAGCGACCCCATAAAATAGTCACAGGAACAATTTGAATATCCAATTCAGGATTGTTTTCCAGTACATCAATCAGGCGTAATAAACGCGGCGGTAAGGTCGGGCTGCTTGCGGTAAAAACGGTAAAGTCCGATTTTTGCAAGAAAAACACCGATGTTTTTTCTTCTTGCCCTGCAATGTTTAATGGTTCTAGTGCAGCAGGTAATTGCAAGCGACGTGTTTCGCCATCGAGCACCAGCGCATTACTGCGTGAATAATTTTGTAAAACATAGCAAGTGAGCTTTTGAACGTGCTGTTGTTCAGTGGGCGCTTCGCTAGACACGGCTTCAGTTGACGTAGGCGGAACATCTCCAAGAAGGTGTGGTGTGACCACAAGATCAAGAATTTTGCTTGATAGTCTGCGATAAATTTGACCAAAGCTATTCTTGGGCATAAGAACTCCTACTTCAACGTGATGTAAAGTCGTGATTAAAAATACAGGCGAAAAGGCACAAGAGATTCATCGTGTGAAATTCGTTTAGCCACGTATTTTAACCAAAATCTTGTAGTTTGCGCACAAATTTGGTTGAAAAAACGTATTTTTATTAAGGGATTCAGCAAAATCACGTTTGATAAAATCTGCATTATCTCGCAAAAGACTGTGGCACAATGGCTTTAATTCATTTAACAGATGTAGTTGGACTGCATAGGAAAACGTATGAGCAACTTAACCCAAGAGCTGATTGAATTACTCAGTTTAGAAAAAATTGAGGAAAATATTTATCGTGGGCAAAGCCGAAATTTGGTTGGTAAACGCGTATTTGGTGGGCAAGTATTGGGGCAGGCACTTCGCGCAGCATCTTACACCACTGACCGACCAGCACATTCTATGCATGCGTATTTTTTATTTGGTGGCGATATTAATGCCCCGATTATTTATGAAGTCGATCGTTTACGTGAAGGCAAAAGTTTTGTGAGTCGTCAGGTGCGTGCTATTCAACATGGGCGCTTAATTTTTACCGCCATGATTTCATTTGCCGAGTCTGAAGAAGGCTTAGAATATCAGCAACACATGCCCGATTATCCATTGCCAGACACCTTAAAAAATGAACAAGAATTAAAACAGGGCTTGCTTGAATTTGTGCCTGAAAATGTGCGTGCAAGTTTCATGCGTGAACGTCATGTCGAATTGCGTCCGATTCACAGCGTGAATAATTTCTTTAGACCCCAGCCAGAGTCGCCAGAATATGCACATTACGTGCGTACGCACCAAAGCATTCCAGAAGACCAAAACACTATTGCCTTGCATCAAGCAATTATTGCCTTTTATTCAGACTTTACCTTGATGACTACGGCATTGCGTCCACACGGCTTGAATTATTTATCGCCAAGTTTACAGTGTGCCAGTATTGATCATACCATTTATTTCCATCGTGCTTTAAAAGCAGATCAATGGATGCTGTACGATATGAATGCCACCGTCACCGCAAATTCGCGTGGACTCAACTTTGGCCGCATGTGGCAAAATGGCGAATTGGTCTGTAGTACGGTTCAAGAAGGTCTAATTCGTTTACGTGAAATAGAAACGCAGTAAAAGTGCAAAGCAAACACTCGATTCTGAGTCTGGCTCATGCCATATTATCAGCATGATATGAAAACATGGATTGGCATGAGCTTAAATACACAAATTTTACTTGCCGCATTGATCGGCATTTTTTTTGGCTTACTTCTTCGTTTGTATCCCGATAGCGTTTTTTTTAACCAAAGTATTTATGTTTTAACGCTGATTAGCGGCATATTTATTGGGTTTTTAAAAATGCTGTTGGTGCCACTGGTATTTTCATCCATTGTGGTTGGGGTGGCGAGTTTAGAGTCGGGGCATCAATTGGGTAAAGTCTGGAAATTTACCTTAATGTGCAGCTTTGTGACCATGAGTCTGTCGTTATGTTTGGGCTTAATGTGTGCGCATATTTTTGAAGTGGGCAAGGGGTTAGATGTTGCCATCTTCCAAACGGCCATGCAGCAACATCAACCCGATGTACAATCTTTAGATGCCTCGTCATTTTTAATGAACTTTGTGCAAAACACCTTAATTAATCCCTTTAAAGCTTTTAGTGATGGCAATGTATTATCGGTGGTTATTTTTGCCATGCTGATCGGCTTGGCGTTGGTTTATGGCGGTGCACGTTTCCAATCCATTCGCAACTTAAGCCAAGAATTTTTTGATCTGGTCATGCTGTTGGTCAGTTGGGTGATGAAACTTGCTCCGCTTGGCATTTTAGCCTTACTTGCCAAATTAATTGCCAAGGAAGATTTATCTATTTTAAGCCGAGTGGCTGAATTTGCTGCGGTGGTGACGGGGACTACCATCTTTCATGGGGCAATTGTGCTGCCATTATTGTTATGGATCTTTGGCAAAATGTCGCCGTTTACCTTCTTTAAAGGCACACGTTTGGCATTAATTACCGCATTTGCTACCAGCTCAAGTTCTGCCACCATGCCATTAAGCTTAAAATGTGCGCAAGAAAATTTAGGCGTTCGTCCGCAAATTGCAGGATTTGTCATTCCGCTAGGATCGCATTTAAATATGGATGGCACGGCTTTGTATGAAGCTGCTGCTGCGTTATTTGTGGCAAATTTAATGGGGCTAGATTTGCATTTAGGGCAACAAATTATTGTGTGCTTAACCGCCATGATTGCTTCACTTGGCGCACCGGGCATCCCAAGTGCCGGTATGGTGACCATGATTATGGTTTTGCAATCGGTCGGTTTGCCTGCTGAAGCGATTGCTATTTTATTACCGATTGACCGAATTCTCGATACCGTTCGTACGGTGGTGAATGTGCAAGGTGATATGATGGTGAGTGTGGTGGTCGATCGTTATACCCGCACTGACGAAAACGCCTTGCAGGTGCGTTTTGATTCTTAAGGTTTAATCAAAGATATTCGACAAAAAGAGGGACGAAAGCAGCTCCAGTCCTTCTGTTGATTAAAGATAATCTGTGTTTATTTCATCTGCTGATAGATAGATTTACATAAATCGGCAAGATGAGATAAAACAGATACCCGAGGTAACAAGTTAAAATAAAAAATAAGTTGCAAATGAAAACATTTCTCATTTATTATAGTGCCACTTAATTGTCCACCCAAATTAATATGCTGTTTTCGTACTGATGTTTTAATCAGCCAATAACCAAGCATATGCCACAGGTCATTATGGTGCTATGAGTCACTCTACCGTATTTAACGAACATCAACCCGATAGTGGTATGAAAAAAAAGTTAATCATTGCTTTAGTTGCAGTTGTTGTTGGGCATCTTGGGGTACTTTGGACACTCAGTCACATGAAAGTCCGAGAAATCAAACCAATTCACAAAGAGCCATTAAAAGTTCGGTTTGTTAAGATTCAGCCACCTCCTGCACCGCCAAAACCAAAAGAGCTTCCTAAGCCAAAACCAAAACCGGTTAAAGAGGTTAAAATTGTCAAACAGCAGTTGCCTCCGCCACCGAAAAAAGTAGAGAAAGTAGAAAAGGTCAAAGCTGAAACACCAAAACAAGTGGTACAACAACCGGTAGTGAAGCCACCTATTTCTAGTACCACTGTTTCTGAAACCAAAACAGTAGTTAAACCCGCAGATCCGGCGCCAGTCAAACCTGTGGTACAACCTTCACCGCCTGCAGAGAAATCTACAAAAAGTGTGGCGATTGGTGGTTCGGGTGTGCAGTGGAGTCGTAGTCCCCGAGTCAATGTCTCATCTTCAGATTTAAAAGGTTCACCACGTTCTGTTGTTGTCGCCATTAGTGCGGACGAAAAAGGGGTGGTGACCTCTGTTCGAATTGTAAAAAGTAGCGGTCTTTCAGATTTAGACGATAAAATTGTCAAAGCTGTGCGGAACGCCAAATTTAAACCTTATAAAGAAAATGGTGTTGCCTATCCAATTCAGGCCAATCAACCATTTGACTTAAATTAATTCAATTAACGGCTAACTCAATTAGGAGTTCGAGTATATGAACTTTTCAGTTTATTGGCAGAATGCAGATGCTGTCAGCAAGACCCTCTATTTCGTTTTAATTGCCATGTCCATTGTGACTTGGACAGTTTTCATTTTACGTTTAATGGGTACGCGACAGTTAAAGCAACAAGCTTATGCTCAGTTGGAACGTGCTTTAACTCAGCTTAAAGCAAAATTACAACCGTTGTCGTTTGAACAGCGTAAAGCCGTTGCAGAACAGGCGCTCCTTCGTCAAATTTCTGAAGAAAAAACTGCTGCAGAAAAAGGCATTTCTATTTTAGGAACGACGGCATCAATTGCACCGTTTGTGGGTTTGTTCGGAACAGTTTGGGGGATTTTTCATGCCCTAGTTGCTGTGGGTCAAACTGGTCAAGCTGGACTTGCGCAAGTGGCAACGCCTGTAGGTGAAGCCTTAATTATGACCGGTTTAGGTCTGTCAGTCGCTATTCCTGCAGTATTGGCATATAACATTTGTGTACGTGCCAATCGTGCTTTAGCGCATGCATTGCAAGACAAAGCACATACTTTGTTAATTGACACCATGTTGCAGCAAGAAACCGCTAGCACACAAACAGATCGCAAAGCAGTCGAACAAAGCTATGCGGGAGGTCAAGCGTAATGGCTTTTCAATTGGGTGAAGATAACGATGCTGGTATGAATGAGATGAACCTCATTCCATTGATTGATATCATGCTGGTTTTGATGATTATTTTCTTGGTTACAGCAACTGTTGCGAATCCATCAATTCCGCTGACTTTACCCAAAACGACAGCGGAAATTACGACACCGCCACCAAAAGCAATTACCGTCAGCATTAATGCCAAAGGTGAAATTGCTTGGAATGATCAGGTTGTAACTTTGGATGATTTAGCACGTCGCTTCCAAGAAGAAGGCAAAGCTGATCAAAAACCAACAATTCAATTACGTGCCGACAAAGAGTCACGTTATGACACTGTTGCTCAAGTTATGTCACGTGCCAGCGAAGCCGGGCTGGGTGATATTGCTTTTGTTAGTCAAAACTAAGCTCAAACTATGCAATAAAAAATCAGCCAAATTGGCTGATTTTTTATTGGGTATTGTTTTATAAAAGCCGATTCTAAGCATGTGATCTGATGGTGTTATTATTCATCAATTTTAGATTATTAGCGTTCGAATATCAGTTTCATTGATAGATCACATAGTAAGTCACATTGGCTATTCATCACGAAAAAAATTGATTAAGTGATCATCTGTTTTCTAGTCAAATTCTGATTGACCTTGTTATTGGCGTATATCATGCTTACATGATGGCTTTTTAACATCGTGTGGTTTGATCTTTAAAATCAGAAAAGATCACTGATCTGAATGACAGGATTTGGTTTGGCGTAAAGCTTGTCACTAAAACTCTATAGATATGGATTCAACCGCAAAAAAAAAGCCCATTAAAAAATGGGCTTGCTCGATTTTAGCTTAGTTAGCTTAGCGCGAAGGCAGTTTTCTGGCATTCTTAATCATAACTTCAAGGCGGTCACGATGGTGCTGTAAGCGTTGTTCAATCAATTGAAACTCAAGTTTTAGCTTATGATCCATTTGGTGGATTTTTTCAGTCATCGCGGCTTTTTTGGCTTGGATTTCTTGTTCTTTTAATTTACTCCAATCATTGAGCGTATGCGAAAAGGCATCGGCTTCTTGGGAGATTTTCAATTTTAAGGCGGCAATATCTTCGCTAATATCTAAACCATAAACCGCAAGATCTTGCTCTGCATATTTAAATTTCATGGCAAGTTCAGCTTTTTTAATATTAAAACTTGGAATACGGCGTAAATTTTTGGCTAATCCTAGTTTAGCACAACTCCAAATGAGCCATTTGGTTGGATCATATTGCCACCATTTTACGCCATTACGATAATCGTATTGGAAAATGTGGTGATAGTTATGATATCCCTCACCCCAAGTGGCAATCGCTAACCAAAAATTATCACGCGCTGTGTTTTCATCGGTATATGGACGTTTGCCAAACATATGGCAGAGCGAATTAATAAAAAAAGTGACATGGTGACTGAGAATGAGACGCACAAGTCCACCCAATAAAATCACGCCCCATAAATCGCCTACAGCCCAACCGATTCCACCCAAAATAACCACATGCACAGCAATAACCAGTGTAACGTAGTATTTATCTTGGAACATGACCACTTTGTCATTTAACAAGTCGGGTGCATTTTTATAGTTTGCCTTGGCTGCTGGATAATCGCGGATCATCCATCCTAAATGTGCATACCAAAAACCATTGTTAATAGAATAAGGATCTTGCTCTACATCATCGACATGGCGGTGGTGAGTACGATGTCCCGATGCCCAGTACAAAATACTATTTTGCACGGCAAAGGTTCCCCCAAACATGAGTAGGATTTTAAGTGGTAGCGATGCCTCGTAAGCACGATGCGCCCATAAACGATGATAACCCGCAGTAATACTTAAGCTACTTAGCGCTAAAAGTAAAAATAGGCTAATCCATGCGCCTAATGTGAAATCGTGATGATAGGCATATAACGGGATTGCAATTAGGGCGGCAATAGGCGTTCCTAGCAACGTAATGGCAGCAGTCCAGTTAATTGGGGCTTTGGGCAGGGGAGTCATTGTTCACGACACTCCTCAAATGTGAATAAGAGAACCTTTAGAACACAGCTTAAGGTATATACGGTTTATTCTGTGTGGCAGAATGCAACCTTTGTTGAATATTATACACTTGTATTTTTAAAGCGAAATAAAAAATACACGCTTGGGTGTTCTATTTTCATCTTACCTTATTGTTGTAGTTCGTGGAGCATTATTTTGGGGTGATCTGTAATCAAACCTTGTACGCCCCAGTCGCGTAATTGCTTTGCACGGTCTACCTGATTCACCGTCCAAACGCTGCTTTTTAGTGCTGCCTGATGTGTTTGTGCAATACGTTGTTTTGTGGCAAGTTTATTTGACCAGCCAATACGGTCACAGCCTAATTTAAGTGCTGTTTCGATACCGCGTTCGGGATGCTTTTCTAGCAGTAATCCACGTTTAAAGTGGGTTTGGTGTTGTTGAAGTACGGTTAAAATTTTTGTATCAAAACTTGTAATCGTGGCCTGAGTTTCAAAGCCTGCCAATGCATTTATTAACAATGGAACAATTTGTTCGGCTGCGGCTTGGTTGGCCACCGCTTTGACTTCAACTTCAATATGCTTAAAGTGTTGAATGCGTGTTAAGACTTCTGGCAGGGTTGGGGTGAGTTCTGGGGTTGGCCAACTTGGCCATTCAATACGATGGTCAAATTTATTGTGTTCGGTTGTGCTGTATTGCGCAACGGGTTTATTTAGCCCCGTTGTGCGCTTAAAGTTATCATCGTGCATTACAATTAAAGATAAATCTTTGAGTTGGCGTACATCAAACTCTACGGCGTGTATGCCTAAATTTGCTAAATATTGAAATCCACCTAAAGTATTTTCAGGTGCTTCGCCTCGCGCCCCACGATGACCAATAATTTGCATTTTTTCTGCCTGTATTTCTTGAATTAAATAAGTATCTGCTTAATGTGTGTCACTAATATTTTTTTGCCATAAAACTTCTATACCACCTTGCTGGGTTTGTAAACAGCGTGAAGCTACAAATAGCCAATCCGATAAGCGATTTAATAACTGTAGCGCGTTGTTTTGAATATTTTGGTCGCGCTGTTGGAGTGAAAATAAGCTGCGTTCTGCACGTCTGCAGACTGCGCGTGCTTGATGCGCGTAGCTACAAGCTAAATTTCCTGAAGGCAAAATAAACTCTTTAAGCATGGGGAGTGACTCATTCATGCGGTCGATATCTTGTTCTAGATAATCAATGCTTGTAGCTTTTAATAAGGTATAGTTTGGAATACAGACTTCACCGCCTAAGTCGAACAACCAATGCTGAATCAGGCTTAAGCGTTCATCCCAGTTAGATGAATCTTTCATTGGGCTGTTTTGAATCTGCGCGCGTAGCACGCCAATGATTGCATTCAGCTCATCAATTTCACCTAAAGTGTGAATGCGTAAATCATCTTTATTTACGCGAGATCCATCCCCCAAACCCGTGGTGCCTGAATCGCCAGTACGAGTATAAATTTTACTTAAGCGATGTCCCATAAATATTCCATAAAAAAAAGGATAATGTTTTGGAGACCATTATCCTAAAAAAGCGCTGTTTCGACTATGTTTAAATGAAGTTTTAATAACGTAAGGTGATTCCTACAGATGCTTGGCGACCGCCGTTAACATATTGCGAGCCAAAATCGTTAACAACGATATTTTGTATATCACCAATATTTTGAATATTGGTGAAAATTTTTACATTTTGATTCACATTCCAAAAGGCATTTAGATCAATTGTGGCAAAACCTGAAATTTTAATGTCTGCATCACTGGTATTCGCCTTTGAGCGAGAAATTAGTGCGGCATTGACGCCATAAACGCCATCATCGTAGCCTGCTGTGAATGTGTAGGTTTGGCGAGGGCGATATGCAGCATCTAATTGAGTCGCTTTATTTTGTGCTTTGGTATAAGCATATTCAGCATTTGCAAATAAAGCGTCATGTGACCATTTAAAGCCAACTTCAGCACCTTGAATCGTTGCCTTGTTGATGTTTATGTAGGTTGTTTTTCCATCTATTTTACCAGAGCTAATCATGTTCTTAACATAGGTAGAATATGCAGAAATATAAGCCGATAAGCCGTAATTTAGTTTTTGATCTAGACCAATTTCATAAGAGGTGCTTTCTTCTGGTTTTAGATTTGGATTACTGTAAAAAGTATAGCCATAAGAACCGTATAAGTTTTCAAGTGTTGGTGCTTTAAACGCTGTACCAATATTGGTATAGATACTTGTCAGCGGTAGGAGTTGATAGCGTGCTGCAATCTGCCCTACAGTATGCTGGCCAAACCAATCATTGTCTTCTAAGCGAATGCCGGCTTGAGTGTTAAAGCCATTATTTTGATATTGATGTTGTAAATAGTAACCTGTCGTGTTGATCGTACGTACAGCTTCGGGCGAAGATGATGCATCGTACTTTGATTTGCTCTCTGTGATGCCCACTAAAATGTTTTGATGCGCTGTAAACTTCCAAACAGCGTTTAAATCGCCTTCATTTGTTTCAGTATTGTAGTGGCTCGTTGCGGGTTGAAATGTTTGCCAATCTGTCTCTGTTGATTCACTGATGTTCTTTATATTTGAATAACGTGCATTGATTTTAACATCAGGGTTGAATTGGTATGACGCTAACCAATTAATCAATTGATTTTTAAAATCACGGTTACCGGTATTGGTGCCTACGTTGTAATCTAAATAATTGTTGATACCTTGGTTTTCATCAATTGCAAGGCTGGTATCTAAGGCATCATTTTTATAACCGAACTTAGCGTGATAGCCTTTTTGATCAAAGCCGGCTTTATCATTTTTCTTTTGGTTACTTAATATTCGTGTTCCATCCGACTCTAAACGTTGTCCGCCGACTTGTGTATAGAAGCCTGAAGCATCAACATAGTTTGCATTTATAATCGACTTATATGTGCTGTTCTCACCATAAATGCCTGTTAAATTGACACCCGATTTAGTTGGTGTTTTTGAGATTAAATTGATGACACCACTAATTGCATCAGATCCATATTGTACCGATGCAGGGCCTTTTAAAATTTCAATCTGATCGACATCGGTTAAATCTATGAATTCTGGTGCAACAGGCGCGAAACTATTTTGTGTATTTAAACGCGCACCATTTTTTAATAATAATGTTGACCCTGTTCGACCACCACGTAGCGATAGATCTGTCCCTTGCCCTAATCCACCATTTTGTTTGATATAAATGGAAGCATCTCTTTGCAAAACGTCAGACAGATTCAAAGCTGGATTTTTATCAATCTCACTTTTTGAAATCACTGTCATTCGTGCAGGCACCTGACTGATTTTTTCTTCAGTTTTCGAGGCGGTCACCACAATCGGGTCAAGCTGTAAAGATGACGTGTTGGTATTTTCTGCCTGCGCAGCGGTACTCAACCCCATAGCAAACGCAACAGCGCTCACCAACGTGGTCGGCTTTAAAATAGACATAAGTTAATTCATTCCACACATTCACGCCCCGTAAATGCTTAATAGACCTTAGTGACAAGCAGGTATCCGGACTCTCAACTGAACGAAAGCAACCTATAGCGTCTTCCCATTTTGAATAAACAGTGACGTTAGCATATAAGCTAAATAGGCGCGTATTGATAACCGTTGCGGGGGCAGTGTTGGACTTTCACCAACTTCCCTGAACTTGAAACATTGAATGTTGCATAGTATATGTTTTTTACAACATTGAAACAATCGAATCGAAGATGGAACTGTTGTAAACAGACTAGCTTTTCAAGTTCAAATTAAGTTTTAATGCCTCATACCCTCAACACGTACAATGAAATCAAGCGCCATGAGAACCAGAGTTAAAATTTGTGGAATTACCCGAGTTGAAGATGTCAAACATGTGGTTGAAGCTGGTGCAGATGCCATTGGCTTCGTCTTTTATCCACCGAGTCCACGTTCGGTCAATGCGCGTCAGGCACAGCAGTTGGTTGCACATATCCCTGCCTATGTTCAGGTGGTTGGGTTATTTGTCAATGCAAATGCAACGGAGATAGCGCAGGTTCTAAATGTTGTTGCTTTGGATATTTTACAATTTCATGGCGATGAAACACCCGCAGAATGCCAAGCCATTGCCAAACAAACGCAGCGCCGTTGGTATAAAGCCATTCAAGTGAAACCCGATTTAGATTTAATAAATGAAATTCAACGCTACCAACAGGCAGGCGCAAGTGCTATCTTACTAGACGCTTGGCACCCTGACTTAAAAGGCGGCACGGGCGCACAGTTTGATTGGTCACAGTTTCCAAAACTTGATATTCCTTTAATCTTGGCAGGCGGATTAAGCCCTGACAATATTCAAACTGCGATTGAAACCACACAGGCTTATGCAGTCGATGTAAGTGGTGGTGTGGAATCTGCAAAAGGGATTAAAGACCAACAGCGTATCGAAAGATTTATGCAAGGAGTCCATTGTGGATCAGCAAAATGAAGTGATTGACTACACACAATATCCAGATGCCAGAGGGCACTTTGGTATTCATGGCGGGCGTTTTGTGTCAGAAACATTGATGGCTGCATTACAAGATTTAGAAAACTTGTATGGCCGAATGAAAAATGACGCACAATTCTTGGCAGAATTTGACCGTGATTTGGCCTATTACGTTGGCCGACCTAGTCCACTTTATCATGCTGAACGATGGTCTAAGCACCTTGGTGGTGCGCAAATTTATTTAAAACGTGAAGATTTGAACCATACCGGTTCGCATAAAGTCAATAACACCATTGGTCAGGCTTTGCTTGCCAAACTTTCGGGGAAAAAACGTATTATTGCCGAAACCGGTGCAGGACAACATGGTGTTGCAACGGCAACCATTGCGGCACGTTTAGGTCTTGAATGTGTGGTTTACATGGGCGCAGACGATGTAAAACGTCAAGCCATGAACGTGTACCGAATGCGTTTACTTGGCGCAACGGTGGTGCCTGTAGAAAGCGGATCAAAAACCCTAAAAGATGCATTAAACGAAGCGATGCGTGATTGGGTCAGTAATGTCGATAGCACCTATTACGTGATTGGAACGGTTGCCGGACCACATCCATACCCACAATTGGTACGTGATTTCCAATCGATTATTGGTCGTGAAGCACGTCAGCAAATTTTAGCGCAAGCGGGCCGCTTACCCGATGCATTGGTGGCCTGTGTCGGTGGTGGTTCGAATGCCATTGGTTTGTTCTATCCGTTCTTAAACGATACTACGGTCAATATGTACGGTGTTGAAGCCGCAGGCTATGGCATTGAAACCGGTAAACACTCTGCACCACTGAATGCCGGTCATGTGGGGGTTTTACATGGTAATCGTACTTATTTAATGAGTGATGCACAGGGTCAAATTATTGACACGCATAGTATTTCTGCAGGGCTAGATTATCCGGGTGTTGGTCCAGAGCACAGCTTCTTAAAAGATATGAATCGTGTGAATTATGTACCGATTAATGACGATGAAGCTTTACAAGGTTTCCGCGATTTAACCCAAATTGAAGGGATTATTCCTGCACTTGAAAGTGCGCATGCCATGGCGTATGTCACAAAACTTGCACCAACCTTGTCTAAAGACCAAATTATTGTTGCGACTGTTTCAGGGCGTGGCGATAAAGATTTAATGACGGTAGCACGTTTAGATGGTATCGAAATGGTTGATATGTAAATTTTATTGCTTGCCAAGAAAGCCTCAATATTGAGGCTTTCTTGGCTTTTATGTACTGCATTTCTTTAAGCGAACATAAAAACTTGATCTTAAAAATGAGCTGTTATGTAAGGCTTGATGTTTAATCTAGCGCAGCTGTTTAAGCGCTAATTATAGCTTTTGCTATTTTAAAAATAATTACGTATTTGTTTTATCTAATTGATTAAAAATATTTTTATTTAAAAACCATGCCCAAGTGAGCAGTTATGGAATGCTTAGAATCGCTTTAAATTAGGTATCTTTGATCATTGAGAAAAACCCTGAAATATTGATTAATGTAACTTGCGGATTGTTCCACAAATGTTGAATACAATCAGCAAAATATTGGCGCTGTGCAATGCATAAAAAATAGCGTTACAATGCGGTGTCGTGTCCAACACACAGCACAACTTTATTTTTTATGCAAGGAAAGTAAACCCTATGTCACGTCTAGCCACACGTTTTAATCAGCTTCAATCTCAACAGCGAAAAGCTTTGGTTTCTTATGTTATGGCGGGTGACCCTCATCCACATGTTACGGTTCCATTATTGCACCGTATGGTTGAGGCTGGTGTAGATGTCATTGAATTGGGCTTGCCTTTTTCAGATCCTATGGCGGATGGGCCAGTCATTGCGCTGGCAGCAGAACGTGCACTTGCAGGTGGCACCAATACTTTTGATGCTTTAGATATGGTAAAAAGCTTTCGTGAGCAAGATCAGGAAACTCCGGTTGTGCTTATGGGCTATTTAAATCCTGTTGAAGTGATTGGTTATGAAAACTTCGTGCAGCGTGCTGCGCAAAGTGGTGTAGATGGGATTCTTTTGGTCGATTTACCGCCAGAAGAAGCGGGCAGCTTAAATCAAGTGCTAAAACAACAGGGTTTAGACCAAATTTTCCTGCTTGCTCCAACATCAACCGATGAACGTATTCAACATGTAATTCAGCAAGCAAGTGGTTTTATTTACTACGTTTCACTAAAAGGGGTCACTGGTGCAGCGACCTTAGATACAGCAGAAGCCGCAGCGCGTATTGCTAAAATTAAAGCGCAAACGGCAGTTCCTGTGGGCGTGGGCTTTGGAATTAGTGATGCACAATCTGCAAAAGCCATGGGTGCTGTTGCAGATGCTGTAATTGTTGGAAGTGCTTTAGTTAAGCCTTTTGCAACCTTGCCACCAGAACAAGCCGCAGATCAAACGGTTAATAAAATCAAGGAGCTTCGAGCTGCGCTCGATGAGTGAATATGAATCAAGAAGTTAAAGCAAACAAAGTGCTAAACCCATCGACGCCGTGGACTGAACGTACTGTACCGGGAATTCGTGTGCCAGACGCACAAGAAACGTTCAAAGCTTCTTTTAGCGAACCTACGGTTGAATGTCCTGAATGTCATTCATTAACTACAGTTACGGCCATGTCGTTTAATGCCCATGTTTGTCCGCAATGTGACGAACATTTACGCATGAAAGCGCGCGATCGCTTAACTTGGTTTTTTGACAAAGTAACCACCGAATTAGGTCAAGAATTTGTAGCCAAAGATCCGCTACATTTTGTCGACAGCAAACCGTATCCAGTACGTATGCAAGAAGCACAAAAGAAAACCGGTGAAACCGAAGCTTTGGTGGTCATGCAAGGTGTACTTAAAAACGTACCGATGACAGCATGTGCTTTTGAATTTGACTTTATGGGCGGTTCAATGGGTACGGTCGTTGGTGACCGTTTTGTACAAGCTGCAGAAAGCGCGATTGCTAAAAAACAAGCTTTAATCTGTTTTGCCGCGTCAGGTGGTGCACGTATGCAAGAAGGCATGTTGTCTTTAATGCAAATGGCACGTACAGCCGCAGCGATTGAAAAAGTTAAAGCCGCAGGTCTGCCGTATATCGTGGTGTTAACCCATCCTGTTTATGGCGGAGTGACGGCATCTTTAGCCATGTTGGGCGATGTGCACATTGCTGAGCCGAAAGCCATGATTGGGTTTGCGGGTAAACGTGTGATTGAGCAAACTGTACGTGAAAAATTGGAAGAACCATTCCAACGTGCTGAATATTTGCTTGATCATGGTGTGGTCGATCAAATTGTTCATCGTCATGCATTACGTGATACTGTATGCAGAATAGTAAGTAAGCTGATGAACATCTAAATTGAATATCACACCACCGCTACAGTCTGATGATTTACTCACTTGGCTCAATTATTGGGGCCAAGTGCATGTAACAGGAATTGACCTAGGTTTAGACCGCGTCATTCCTGTTGCAGAACAGTTAAAAGTAACCAATCCCACTGCAAAAGTGATTACAGTTGCTGGCACCAATGGAAAAGGTTCAACCACCACCAGCATTGCTACAATTTTACAGCACGCAGGTTATAAGGTGGGCTTATACCAGTCGCCGCATATTTATCATTTTAATGAACGGGTTAAAATATCGGGTAAAGAAGCGGACGATCAAACTTTGATTGATGCTTTTGTGCAAGTAGATCAGGCTCGACGCGAATGCGGTTTGAGCCTGTCTTTTTTTGAGGCAACCACTTTGGCGGCCTTCCACATTTTTGCCCAAGCCGAATGTGATGTTTGGGTGTTAGAGGTGGGGCTCGGTGGGCGTTTAGATGTGGTGAATGTCATCGACCCAGACTTAGCGGTGATTACCAATATTGGTCTCGACCATGTCGATTGGTTGGGCGATACCATCGAAAAAATTGCCTTTGAAAAAGCCGGTATTATTCGTCAACATATTCCAGTTGTTTTTGCAGGTCAACAAACCCTTCCACAAGCCATTCAAGATAAAGCAGAACAAGAACAAGCGCCACTTTATGTGCTGAATCGAGATTATTTTTATCGTGAAAATGACGATGCCACGTGGACATTTGCATCGCCTGCATCTACCTTAAAACTTCCACGCGGACATCTGGCCTTAGAAAATTTATCCACTGCGGTTGCTGCTGTGTTGCTCAGTGGTTTGCAGGTTTCTGATCAAGCCATTCAACGCGGTGTTGCCACTGCGAATATTGCCGGGCGTTTTGAAGTTCGCGAAATTCAAGCGAAAACCGTCATTTTTGATGCGGGGCATAATCCGCATGGTGTTGAATTTTTGTTAAAGCAATTGCAAAGATTCTTACAATGCAATAAACAGTACACAAATGTTGTTGCAGTTTTTTCCATGTTGGCAGATAAAGATATTGATGCCGTGGTACAGTTGTTAAAACCAATTGTTTCTGAATGGAAAATTGCTGAGCTAGATGTCCCTCGTGCTGCGAAGATTGAACAAATACAAAACGCATTGCAAGGAACTCAGACACAGCAGTTTAAACGTGTTGCTGAAGCATTTCAGATTGCCTTAGAACAAGTGCAGTCACATCAGCTTATTTTAGTTTGTGGATCGTTTCATACCTTAGAAGCGGTTTGGGAGTACATTGATCATGTCAATGAATAACAAACAACGTTGGATGGGTGGCGTTGTTTTATTAGGTGGTGGTGTTTTGTTGGCAGCATTGCTTTTTAAAGGGTCACAAGAATTAGGGCATAAAGACGCCGTGCCTGCTGTCCCTGCAAAAGAAGCGGTAAAACCTGCGGCCAAAGCTGGTGAAATGCAGGCCTTACAGCCATTAACTGTAGATGTTGAAACCGAAAAACGCTTATTGGAAGAACAACGGCGTGCGCGTGAACGTGCTGTGGCTGAGCAAGAAGCGCGTACCCAGCAATATTTAGCGCAGCAGCAGCAAGTTGAAGCTGATGCTGCACGCAAAGCGGCAGAAGAATATGCAGAAATTAATAAACGCCGAATGAAGCAGGATAATTCTGACAATATTCCACCGGACTTAGGTGGTGATAAAAGCAAATTAAAACCTGAAACCCCTGCAAAAGATACAAAAAAACCAACGGATGTAACGGCTCAAAAGCAAGCAGATGATGAGGCAAAACATAAAGCAGACGTGGCTGCTAAGAAAAAAGCAGAAGCCGAAGCGCAGCATAAAGCAGATTTAGCAGCCAAGAAAAAAGCCGATGAAGAAGCACAACGCAAAGCAGATTTGGCAGCCAAAAAGAAGGCTGAAAATGACGCGCAGCATAAGGCCGATTTAGAAGCCAAGAAACGTGCTGAAGCCAAGCACCAAGCTGAAGAAGACAAACAGGCAGAGTTAGCTGCGAAAAAAGCTGCAGATAAGAAAAAAGCCGATGCAGAAAAAGCCCGTAAAATGCTTGATGATGACGACCGTAAAAAGTGGATGGTACAAGTTGCTTTAGCGGGCAATCAGGCCAATGCCGATTCAATTGTCGCCAAGTTACGCGCCAAAGGCTATAAAGTCACGACCAGCCCAACCTCAAAAGGTATTCGTATTATGGTTGGCCCTGCAAAAGATCGAGATACAGCCGATGTAGCACGGAAGAAAATTCAGGCCGATGAAAGCTTGGGTATGAAATCTGCATGGGTGATTGATTGGGTGCCGCTCGATCAGCGCTAAATATTCGCAATCTAAAAAATAGTGGCATTTAATAGCCACTATTTTTTTTGCTTAATCCAATGCTGAGGCCGTGTTTTAAGCCTATTTTGGGCAGAATGATTGTGCTAAATACAAGACCAATAAAAACCGATATTCATAATGAAGAAAAAAAATGCGGCTTTTTACGCAAAAAACTTGTACTTCAAAAATCTAACTCCATAATAGAGACAAATTATTAATTTATTTTTGATTATCAAAATTTAGAGAGTTTATTCATGTTGGCAAGTCTGATCGGAGGTATCTTCGGTACAAAAAATGAGCGTGAACTTAAGCGGATGCGTAAAATTGTCGAAAAGATTAATGCGCTCGAACCGACCATTGTCTCGCTTAGCGATGCAGACTTATCTGCAAAAACTCAAGAATTTAAAGATCGTTATCAATCTGGAACCAGTTTAGATGATTTGTTGCCTGAAGCTTTTGCGGTGTGCCGTGAAGCCGGTAAGCGTGTCATGGGCATGCGTCATTACGACGTACAGTTAATTGGTGGTATTACCTTGCATGAAGGTAAAATTGCTGAAATGCGTACCGGTGAAGGTAAAACCTTAATGGCGACTTTGGCGTGTTATTTAAATGCGTTAAGTTCACAAGGCGTGCATGTCATTACTGTGAATGATTATTTAGCACAGCGTGATGCAGAGTTAAACCGCCCATTGTTTGAGTTTTTAGGGTTAAGCGTTGGTACAATTTACTCTATGCAAGCGCCTGACGAGAAAGCACAAGCCTATAAAGCCGATATCACCTACGGTACAAATAACGAATTTGGTTTCGATTATTTACGTGACAACATGGTGTTCTCTTTTGCAGAGAAAAAACAACGTGGCTTAACTTATGCCATTATTGACGAAGTTGACTCAATTTTAATTGACGAAGCGCGTACGCCATTAATTATTTCTGGTCAAAGTGAAGACTCATCGCAGCTTTATGCGGCCATTAATACGATTGCACCGCAGTTGCATCCACAAAAAGAAGAAAAAGTGGCAGATGGCGGGCATTTCTGGATTGATGAAAAGCAACGCTCGGTTGAAATGACGGAAGTCGGGTATGAAGCGGTTGAGTCGGCTTTAATCCAAATGGGATTATTGCAAGAAGGCGAAAGCTTGTATTCGGCAACCAATTTAAACTTGGTGCATCATGTTTCAGCAGCCATTCGTGCGCATTTCTTATTCCAACGTGACGTACATTATATTATCCATAATGGCGAAATTGTGATTGTCGATGAGCATACTGGACGAACCATGCCGGGTCGCCGTTGGTCTGAAGGCTTGCATCAAGCAGTTGAAGCCAAAGAAGGCTTAGAAATTCAGCCTGAAAACCAAACGCTTGCCACCACAACCTTCCAAAACTATTTCCGCCTATACAACAAACTTTCGGGGATGACCGGTACCGCCGACACCGAAGCTGCGGAAATGAAGGAAATTTATAGCCTAGACGTTGTGTTAATTCCAACCCATCGTCCAATGGTACGCCAAGACCATAACGATTTAATTTATTTGAATCGTGATGGTAAATTCAATGCCATTGTGGCTGAAATTAAACGTATTCAAGAAACCCAAGCACCAATTTTAGTCGGTACGGCAACCATTGAAGCCAGTGAAGCGGTTTCGCATAAACTGACTGCTGCAGGCATTGCACATGAAGTGCTGAATGCAAAACAGCACGAACGTGAAGCAGACATTATTGCTCAAGCCGGTAGCCCAGGTTCGGTGACTATTGCCACCAACATGGCTGGTCGTGGTACAGATATTCTGTTGGGCGGTAACTGGAAAGTTAAGCTTGCTAAAATTGAGAATCCAACGCCTGAAGATGAAGCACGTTTAAAAGCCGAATGGCAGCGTGACCATGAAATTGTCTTAAATGCCGGTGGTTTGCATATTATTGGTACAGAACGTCATGAATCACGCCGTATCGACAACCAGCTGCGTGGTCGTGCAGGCCGTCAGGGTGACCCAGGTGTATCTCGCTTCTATTTATCGTTAGAAGACGATTTAATGCGTATTTTCGCCGGTGACCGTGTTGTGGGTATGATGCGTGCGATGGGCTTAAAAGAAGATGAAGCCATTGAACATAAAATGGTGAGTCGTTCTATTGAAAATGCACAGCGTAAAGTTGAAGCGCGTAACTTTGATATTCGTAAAAACTTATTGAAGTACGATGATGTCAACAACGAACAACGTAAAATTATTTATCGTCAGCGCGATGAAATTTTGGTTGAAAATAGTTTACAAGACTATATCGAAGAAATGCATCATTCGGTAATGCAAGGCTTTATTGCAAACTTTATTCCACCAGAGTCGATTCACGATCAATGGGATATTGCGGGTTTAGAAGCTGCTTTAGCGTCGGAATTGAATATTCAATTGCCCGTTCAACAATGGTTAGATGAAGATCGCCGTTTAGATGAAGAAGGTTTGGTGGCAAGAATTACCGATGAAGTGGTTGCCCGTTATCGTTCACGCCGCGAGCAAATGGGTGATGAATCTGCGCCAATGCTTGAGCGTCACTTCATGCTCAATTCGCTAGATCGTCATTGGAAAGAGCATTTGGCGGCAATGGATTATTTGCGTCAAGGGATTCATTTACGTGGTTATGCACAAAAGAACCCTGAACAAGAATATAAAAAAGAAGCCTTTAACTTGTTTGTGAATATGTTGTCGGTGATTAAATCAGACGTTGTGAATGATTTATCTTTAGTGCATATTCCATCGCCAGAAGAAGTGGCAGAACTTGAAGCGCAACAACAGCAGCAAGCAGAATCAATGCGTTTGAATTTTGAACACGATGAGGTTGATGGTTTAACGGGTGCAGTTTCGGCAGCAAGTTTGACTGAAAACTCTGCTGAACAAGCTGCTCAAGTGTTTGAAGCGCCAGCAAGTCGTAATGCGGCTTGTCCATGTGGATCGGGCTTAAAATTCAAGCAGTGCCACGGCAAAATCTAAGCATTGAGTGTCTAAAAAAGCAGAACAAATGTTCTGCTTTTTTATGTTATGCAACATAGGTTTTAAACTGAAATTCAAGTAAACTAAAACATATGTAATGTTCAATATGGATCATGGTTAAAATGATGAATACAATAAAACCTGTATTATTCGCTCTATTACTTTTACCAAGTTTAGCTTTTGCCGAAGAAGCCAAACCATTTACCACAAGCGTTGCCAATGTTTTGGCTGCCAAAGGAACCACATCTGCCGAAGCTGTCGTTAAAGGCGGTTCAACAACGGTTATTAGTCCGCGCACAGGCATTCGTTATACATTAGGCGATACCAATAATCGCCCAATTACGGTTCAAACTGCGGCAATTACCGCTGCAACGACTGCCACAGTACAACGCATTGTTGCATCAAACCCTGCATTGTCTAGTGAAAGTCAGGAAATGGCTGAAAAAACTTTGCTTGCCATGCCTTAAATCGCTCAATGTATTGGCTGTAAAATCAATTAAAAAAACTGGCACTGATGTCAGTTTTTTTATTTTTATGGTTTTAAAAGGCTTCACATCTCGATTTTTAACGCTATATCTAATAAGCTAAAGCTTCATTATTGTTCATTAAAGTGGATCATTTAAGATGGCTGTTGGTGATGTGTCGATGCCGCATATGCATGTGGTAAAAGGTGTAAAAATTGGTTCTACAGAGGCACATGTCCGTTATCCAAATCGACGAGATTTAGTGGTTTTTGAGTTTGCAGAAAAAACACATGTTGCAGGAGTGTTTACCCAAAACGCATTTTGTGCTGCGCCTGTGCAAGTGTCTAAAGCACATCTTCTTGAAGCAGATCCGCGTTATTTAGTGATCAATACGGGTAATGCCAATGCAGGCACAGGCGTGGTTGGTTTAAATAATGCCAAGCAAACCTGCCAAACATTGGCGGATATTACTGGTGTTACTGCCGCGCAAATTTTACCTTTTTCAACGGGAGTGATTGGTGAGCAATTGCCAATGCCGCGCCTACTTGCAGGATTACAACCCGCAGTTAGCGATTTAAATGAAGCGCATTGGGATGCTGCTGCAACTGGAATTATGACTACAGACACCACGCCTAAAGGTGCATCTGAGCAATTTAAGTTAGATGGTGTTGTGTATACCATGACTGGTATTAGTAAAGGCGCAGGCATGATTCGTCCAAACATGGCAACCATGTTGTCGTTTGTCGCAACAGATGCACCGATTGCAAAACATTTAGTGCAACAGCTATTAAGTATTGCGGTGAATCAGTCATTTAACCGAATTACCATTGATGGCGATACCTCAACCAACGACTCGTGTATCTTTGCAGCGACGGGTCAAGCTGGTGGCGTTGAAATTAGTACTGAACAAGATGTACGCTATGCTGCCATTTTAGAGGTGTTCATTCGTGTGATGAAACGTCTGGCACAATTAATTGTGCGCGATGGGGAAGGTGCAACTAAATTTATTAGTGTTACGGTCGAAGGTGGTTTAGATACCGATGAATGCTGTGAAGTCGCTTATAGCATTGCGCATTCACCATTGGTAAAAACCGCTATTTTTGCATCTGACCCGAACTGGGGACGTATTTTGTGTGCCATTGGTTATGCCAAAATTAAAAACTTAGATGTTGAAAAAGTCCAAGTTTGGTTAGACGAAGTACAAATCTGTAAAGATGGTGGCGCAGCCGCAGACTATACCGAAGAAGCCGGCGCACGGGTCATGCAGCAAACCGAAATGACGATTCGTGTCGATTTAGGCCGTGGTCATGCGAAAGACACGGTATATACCTGTGATCTTTCTTACGATTACGTCAAAATTAATGCAGATTATCGATCTTAAGCATTTTTTATAAAAAACCCATCTCAATTCAGGTGGGTTTTTTATAACTGAAAAAAATATCATATTGAAAATTAAGGGGAATGTATAAAAAATAGCTTGTTTTAATCAAAAACAATAAAAGTGCTGAATAAATAGACTTTCGGTGCAATAAAAGTGATTTTTTTTAATCTAGGGTATTGACCTAACTCCTTGCCGCGCCTAGAATGCACACCGTACCGCACGATGTGCGATACACAAAAAGCTGAGACAATCGGAGCATAGCACAGCCTGGTAGTGCACCTGGTTTGGGACCAGGGGGTCGTAGGTTCGAATCCTACTGCTCCGACCACTTAAATTAAATTTTAAGTTCGGCGAAAGTATCGCATGATAAGTTTTATCATCGGTCATGCGCCTGTAGCTCAGTTGGATAGAGCATCCGCCTTCTAAGCGGATGGTCACAGGTTCGAATCCTGTCAGGCGCGCCATTTTAATGGGATGTCTGATTTTAGAACTTGAAAACGTTATGGTGGATGTAGCTCAGTTGGTAGAGCCCCGGATTGTGATTCCGGTTGTCGCGGGTTCGAATCCCGTCATTCACCCCACTAACGGAGCATAGCACAGCCTGGTAGTGCACCTGGTTTGGGACCAGGGGGTCGTAGGTTCGAATCCTACTGCTCCGACCAATATTTATTAAATCAAGGATTTAGGCGACTGAATCCTTTTTTTATAACCAGTATTTAAAGAATTATTTATTTAAACGTATCCATTGAATAGATTGAGTTACTTTAATTTCTCATTCCCATGTCACTCCCATAATAAGACTTAACAATGAGTTAAAATCATCCAAATCAGCATGATTTAGATAAATGAAATAATTTTTGGGTATAGCGATTTTTTGAAGTAATAAAGTAATATTTTTATAATTATTATTTAATATCATAAACTTATGAATACTATTTTATGTAATTTATATGTAATATCTATGTAATAGCTTACTGTGTAAAAAAGTCATTAACCATAAAAATTAGAATTAATAAAAACAATGACTTATAAAATATTACTTATGTTATTACAAAAAATTACTTATTTTTGTAAGGTATTTTTATTCATAATTTCAATAGCTTAAATGCCATTATTACTTTATTACTTCAAATCAATGCTAGGGTATAGAAAAAGACATTTTTATGTTCTTAGAAATAGATATAGGGTAAGATTTTTATATGAATTAAATTTGATAGGCTCAATAATGTACATGTGTATTGGTGGGGAACATGATGGGTATTTAATTTCTTATTTAGAGCATGAGATTCGTTTACCTATTCATCAAGACCCTTATGAAAACTTAAACTTAGATTCAACTCCAGTATATGAGCCAATAGAGAAATATCGTCTAGAACAATTTCGCTTCAATGGTGAAAAAAAATATTTTTATATTTATTCCAAGTTTTCTAATGAGGAAGTGTTAAAAGATATACAAAAAAGATGGCATCAAATGGATAAATGAGAAAACTGTTATGTCATAGTATTATGCAGTATCAAAATTTCCTCATTTTTCTCTCTATAGCCTAAGCTTAATAGGCTTCAGCATTTTATTTAATAGTGCATTTGGTAGTAGTAAAATTGACTCATTTAGACGAACCTCAGGCGCGCGGGTGACTGCGCCAGCCGAGCAGGACAGGCAAAAAAATACCCCATACAGGGTATGAGGCATTGAATTGATCAGGATCTAATGATTTAGATATTTAACTTGTACTCTTTGAACTGAATCACCTCATCACCCGCCCAGTCATTGATTTGTTGCATGCGTGACTGCAGTGGCACAATCTCATTCTGATAAAAAACCTCTGCTGCATCTTTAATAGATCCAAAGCCACCTGTATTGTTTGGAACGATACCCATGAGTTGGGGCGGAACACGAAGTGCTGCCAATGTATCATCACGAGTGATTGATTTAATGTTGGTAAAGTCATCCTTTGCCGCAATTTCAGAAACAGGCAGGATTTGAATCCCATCCTTTTTTCCACCTGGTGCATAGTAAAAAAGATTCCGGAAGTTACCTGGTCCTTTAGAATCTTTTAAGGCTTGGCGTAGGGCAGTGATATCATTCGGGTCTTGAGCTGCATCATTCACATATAAAATAAATCCTGCATGAGATCCGTTGTTGTAGTACTTTCGACGGAATAGGGTAGCGGATTCATTCAGCCATGCGCTTTGTAATGCTGATATATATTCTGGTGATCCATAAATTTCTTGATCAATATCTGCTTCTCGAATATGACCAATACGATTTTGAAATTCATATTCTTGATAACCATTGTAGTCATCGCATAATAAAAAGAATTGATCTTCATATTGACCGCGTCGCATGTACTTTGCCAGTGCCGGCTTATATTCAATCACACTGCCGAGTCGGGACTTCACCTCTTCTAAATAAGAATTACCACACCAGATAAAATCCAATGCCACTTGTTCAAAGGCCTTACGACTTAACTTTTTGTTTGGCACATACAAATTGGCCAGAAAGTTACGCTTAAAAATAATGCCACTGTTTAGGTACGGTGTAGATTTAAATGATTTGGCCAAGCCATTCATACTCACTTGTGGCTCATACCAGCGACCATTGAACCAACATTCCAAATAGTCGGACAGCTCATTGCCATTTAGAACCGGGACAGCATCACCAAATGTAAACGCCATTGACTCGTGCTTAGTTTGTTTCATCTGTGTTTGAAACATCGGTAATGTTCGCACGGCTGCTATGTATGGCGCAGGCATGGCAGCAACAGGTACAGCTGCACTTTATCAAATGCGTAAACCGATTGATGAATCAAAACATGTCGATATCGAACAAAACCGAATTGGTGCGCTAGGTCTAGGTAAGCAAGCGACCAAAGAAGCGATTGAATATGCACGGGCAATGAAAACCTTTGGCACAAGTACTTTAGACAATTTAACGCTGGTACGCGATGGAGTGACTGCATTTGCAGACGTTCATCATGCAAAAATGGTCGCACCTACTTTGGCCAAAATGAAATTTGGTAACGAAGCCATGTTTGGTGCCGAAGCCGGCGCAGAAAATGACAGAAAAATGATGGATATGCTCAAGGTCATTGAGCTACGTGGCGGTTTAAAAAGTGAAAAAGACTTTAATCAGCAAGCAAATATCGTTCAACAAGTCATTACAGCAACAGGTGGCCGTGTACAAGGTGGCGAATGGCTAAATGCTATTAAAACTGGTGGTGTAGCTGTCAAAGGAATGTCTAACGAAGCACTGTATTACAAAATGGAACCCATTGTGCAAGAACTTGGTGGGCATCGTTTTGGTACATCGGCCATGTCGGCATATCAAAACATTTATCAAGGTCGAACCACCGTCCGAGCCGCACGAAACATGGCCGATTTCGGATTATTAAATGCAGACAAAGTCACGTATGACAAAGTTGGCCAAGTCGCGCACATAAATCCTGGTGCGTTAAAAGGTGGCGATTTATTCAAACAAGACCAATTCGCTTGGATGGAAAAAATTCTACTTCCAGCATTGGCCAAAAAAGGCATTACCGAAAAAGGTGCCGTGCATGACGCGATTGGTAGTATGTTCACCAACCGAAATGCATCCAACTTATTTACAACAATGTACGACCAGCGCGAGCAAATTCATAAAAATGCCAAGCTTAATGCCGGTGCAGAAAATATCGACCAATTAAGTGAACGCGCAAAAGGCACAACTGCAGGTAAAGAGTTAGAAGCCAAAGCAAAATTACATGACGCATATTTAGAATTTGGTCAAACCATTCTGCCCATTTATACCAATGCACTTATGATGGCAAGCTCGGCTATGCAAGCTTTTACCGGTTGGATGCAAAAAAATCCAACACTGGCCAAAGTATTTGGCACAGGTTTATTGGTTATTGCTGGTGGTTTATTGGCAATTGGCGGTTTGTTATTGGTTTTCTCACCTATCATTTTAAGTATGCTCAGCTTAAGAATGGTCATGGCAACACTAGGTGTGCAAGGCAATGCATTAGGTTTTGTCTTAAAAATGCTTATTTCACCGTTTCAATGGCTTAGTAAAGGCGTTATGTGGTTAGGGCAAACCTTTATGGCCGTTGGGCGACTTATGCTTGCAAACCCAATTTTAATCGCGATTACATTACTCGCTACAGCTGCATACCTTATTTACAAAAACTGGGAACCTATCAAAGCATTTTTTATTGACCTATGGACGGGTATTACCAATGGGGCAAGCCAAGCATGGGGATGGATCTCATCTCAAGCCGGCCAAGTCTGGGCTACAATTCAAGCGGTATTTGCACCCGTTGGCCAATGGTTTTCAGCACGCTGGGCCGACATCACCAACGCTTTTAGCGGTGGTATTGCCGGTATTTCAGCACTCATCCTGAATTGGTCGCCATTGGGCTTATTTTACAGTGCATTTTCAACGGTACTTAGTTGGTTCGGCATCGAACTACCGGCCAAGTTCACGGGTTTTGGCGGCATGATCATCGATGGGTTAATTAATGGTATTAAAGCAGGGTTTGAAAAACTCAAAGGTGTGTGGGCTACTGTAAACAGTTACATGCCAGACTTTATGCGGCAAAAAATGGAAATTCATTCACCTAGCCGTGTCATGGCAGGGTTGGGTGGACATGTAGTAGACGGTATTGGCGTAGGTTTACTCAATGCGTTCCCAACATTGCAGCAAAAATATAATCAGGTTATCAGCCTGTTTAACCCAACTCAGTCACCCATTAATCAACAAGTCGACATTGCCAAACCCGTATTGGCCAAAGTGCAACAGCAAGCCCCAAACATAAGTGCTTCACGCCAATCATCAATTGCAATGGCAGGCGATACATACACTATTCATATTCATGCAGCACCAGGACAAAGTCCACAAAGCTTAGAACAAGAATTTATGAAGTTTTTCGACCGCATTCAACGCAACAAACTTGCACGTATTCGTTCAAGTTTGTCAGACCAGGAATAAAATTATGATGATGATACTGGGCATGTTCCCATTTAGCATTCCAACCGCCACATACCAACAATTACAGCGCAGTACCAATTGGCGCCATCCTAGCAATAGCCGTGTGGGCGACATGCCCGCATATCAATTTATCGGTCGGGGAGAAGACACCATCTCCCTAGACGGCAGCATCGTGCCCGAATTTGGCGCACCCATGAGCATTTCGGCATTACGTGTTATGGGCGACACCGGCAAACCTTTTCCGCTTATTTCAGGCACCGGTAAGGTCTATGGGCTATATATCATTAACGATGTTCAAGAAACCCAGACTTTTTTTTACAAAAACGGTAAAGCCCGAAAAGTCGAATTTAATCTTAAAATTACACAAACACAAAAACCGGGTGTGCTCATCGGCAACACCGTGGGAAGTTTATTAGGGTTCTAATATGTCAGTTTTACAGAATATACAATCCGTTATTCACCGAATTTTAGACAGCGTACCCGTGCCAATTTATCGTATTGTGGTGAATGGACAAGATATCTCGAGTAAACTCAACAATCGATTGATTCGTCTAACCATCACAGACCACCGTGGCTTAGAAGCAGACACAATCACACTCGAAATATCCGACCACGACGGCATGGTCAACATCCCGCCTAAAGATGCCGTCATACAAGTGTGGATCGGCTGGCAATCTTCAGGCATGGTTTACAAGGGAAAATACAGCGTAAAAGAAACCGAACATTCAGGCGCTCCCGATGTTGTCAGCATCCGCGCCACCAGTGCCGATCTAAAAAAGAACCTGAAAAAGAAAAAAGAACGCAGTTTTGACCAAAAAACTATTGAGCAAATCATCACAACGATTGCGTATGAACATGAACTCATTCCAAGCGTTCATGCCGACTTAGCGTTTATTTCATTGGCACATATCGACCAAAACGAATCAGACGCAAACCTGATTACGCGCATAGCAGACGAACACGACGCAATTGCAACGGTAAAAAATGGCATTCTTCTATTCATGCCCAAAGGCAATGCTCAAACGGCAACCGGCAATGAACTGCCTATGGCAGTCATCAAACGTGAAGATGGAGACAGCCATCGTTATAGCATGACCGATGGTGGTGACGACTTAAGCGGTGTTAAAGCCTATTACTACAACGAAAAATCAGCAAAAAAAGAAAGCGTCACGGTCGGCGACACAGACGAATACACCAAAGACATGCGCCACATTTTCCGAGACAAAGAAACAGCAATACATGCAGCACAAGCCGAATATAATCGAGTAAAAAGAAAATCAGCAACGTTCAGCATTTCACTCGCACAAGGCATGCCCGAACTCATTCCAGAAATGACTTTGTCATTTGTGGGTTTTAAATCTGAAATTAACAACGTAATTTGGTTAGGAACATCTATTCAACATCAAATAGACGCATCAAGCGGATTTACCACTCAAATAGATGCAGAAATACAACTTCCCGACAGCGACGACATTGCACAGTTAATAGATGAAGAAGGCGGCACATACAGTGGTGTTTTAGCATATTACAAAAACGGCACGACTACGCAAAAAGTCAGCGCAGGCGACACCAAATCACCTAAACGCTTAACCTACTTATATAAAAACAAAGCAACGGCTACAACGGCCGTCAACCGCGAATGGAAGGAGCTACAAAACCAAAAAGAGGGTTAGATTTATAATCTGGCCCATCTATCGAATAAAATGAATAAAAACAAACAAAAAGAACAAATATTTGTTCTTTTAATTTAAAATAGGCATTAATTTATGCTTCTGGTGTGTCGAATGAATCAAACCACAAATTACAATAAAGTAAATAAGAACAATTCAAGACCGCAAATCCTGTGCCCACATTGTAAGAAGAATTTATTAAAAATTCGTTCAAGTCAGCAAGTACATCCACTTTTAAAAGATATTTGGCTGTCTTGCCCAAATATTTTCTGTGCTTTTACAGCAAAAGGGCATATCGAAATTACCCATACTTGTTCAGCCAGTGCCACACCCGACCCGAAAATTTATCTACCCACGTTTTTAGAAATGAGAGCATCAAATGACGAGAATCCTGAGCATGAATAAACTTTTTATTATCGCTTTTATTGGTTTTATTTTGTCTGGGTGTTCATCCGGTAATGCTCCCGCAAATTAAGCGAGTTTAAAAGTAGAAAATCGATTAACCTTTGTCCAAGGAGATTTTCTATGAAAACATCAAAATATTCAGACAGTTTAATCATGAGTATTTTAAAACAAGCTGAATCTGGCACGCCTGTACCGAATCTTTGTCGTGAACACGGTATGAGTACGGCAACGTTCTACAAATGGAAG